>JBHEPC010000134.1:0-11251 GCA_046260475.1 Candidatus Krumholzibacteriia bacterium
CCCGCCGATCTCCTCCAGCAGCGCCAGGGACGAGACCAGGCCGTTGATCAGCACCCGCCCGCGCCCCTCCCGGCGCAGCTCCCGGCGCAGGACCAGGATGCCGTCCTCGGCCACCCGCAGGCCGGCGGTCGCGGCCGCGGCCAAAGCTTCCGGCCGCCCGTCCAGGTCGAACACGCCTTCGACGAAGGCCAGCTCCTCGCCGGCGCGGATCAGGTCCTTCTCGGCGCGCCCTCCGGTCAGCAGGGCCAGCGCCCCGGCGATCAGGGACTTGCCGGCGCCGGTCTCGCCGGTCAGCACGGTCAGGCCGTCGCCGAAGGTGACGGCCAGGTCCGCGGCCAGGGCCACGTTGACCACCCGCAGCTGCCGCAGCATCACGCGCCTTCCTGCCCCGCGCGGCGGGTGCCGCCCCAGTCGAGCTTGTGGCGCATGACCCGGTAGAAATTGCCCGGGGAGAATTTGACCAGGCTGACCTCGCGGTTGGCCTGCCGGAAGCTCAGGCGGTCGCCGTCCTGCAGGACGTTGGTCTTCTGGCCGTCTGCGGTCAGCACCGCGCCTTCACCCGTCTCGTGCAGCACCAGTTCGATCTTGGTGTCCTGGGAGACCACCAGCGGCCGCATGCCCAGGGCGTGGGCGCAGATGGGCGCGATCAGCAGGCAGGGCACGTCCGAGTGGCAGATGGGCCCCCCCGCCGAGAGGTTGTAGGCCGTCGACCCGGTGGGGGTGGCGATGATCACGCCGTCGCCCAGGAAGCGGCCCAGGGATTCCTCGTCCAGGCGCAGTTCCATGTCCAGGGCCCGCGGCAGGGGCCCCATGTTCACCACCAGGTCGTTCAGGGCGCTGGCCTGGGCGATGCGGGCGCCGTCCCGCCACACCGAGCAGTAGACCCGGGCCCGGTGGTCGAGGCGGTAGCCGCCGGCCAGCACGTCCGCGAGCGCCGTCTCCAGATCCTCCACAGGCACGTCGGTCAGGTAGCCCAGCGAGCCCAGGTTCACCCCCAGCAGGGGCACCCCGGACAGCCCCAGCACCCGAGCCGCCCGCAGCATGGTGCCGTCGCCGCCCAGGGCGATGACCAGGTCCACCTGGTCCACCAGTTCCTCGGCGGGCATGGCGGCCACGCCGGCCGGCAGCACCGCCGCCAGGTCGGCGTCGGCCACCAGGCGGGTGCCGGCGCGGGCGCACACGGCCGCAATGGTCGCCAGTGCCGCGGGCATGCGCGACTTCTGCGGGTTCCCGAAGACGCCGATGGCGCCGATCTTGCGGTTCACCTCGACCCCCCGGCCTCCTAGGAGGCGCTCTGGGCCCGCGAGCGGCCCTCCCCCTCGACGATACGGCGGATGGTGGCCGCCAGGCCGGCCGCGTCCAGGCCCAAGGCCGCCAGCAGCTCGTCCCGGCCGGCGTGCTCCTGGAAGTCGTCGGGGATCCCGACCAACTCGACCCGCGGGCCGCCCGCCCCCTGCCCCGCCGCCCACTCCAGGACCGCGGCGCCGAAGCCGCCGGCGCAGGCGTTCTCCTCGGCGGTGACCACCAGGCGGTGGCGCTCCCACACCGAGCGCAGGGTCTCCTCGTCCAGGGGCTTGACGAAGCGCATGTCGACCACCTCGACCCCGAGGCCGGCGGCGGCCAGGCTCTTGGCCGCGTCCAGGGCCGGCTGCACCAGCGAGCCCACCGCCAGGACGCAGATATCCTCCCCTTCGCGCAGGGTCTCGGCCGTACCGATGGGCAGCGGCGTCGGCGGCCCCGTCAGCGGCACGCCCAGGCCGGCGCCGCGGGGGTAGCGCAGGGCCGAGGGCCCGTCCTGGCGCGCCAGGCCCGTGGCCAGCATGTGGCGCAGCTGGTCCTCGTCCCGGGGCGCCATCACCACCATGCCCGGCACCATGCGCAGGAAGGTCAGGTCGAAGACCCCATGGTGGGTCGGTCCGTCCTCGCCCACCACGCCGCCGCGGTCCACGGCGAAGACCACCGGCAGGTGCTGCAGGGCCACGTCGTGGATGATCTGGTCGAGGGCGCGCTGCAGGAAGGTGGAATAGATGGCCGCCACCGGCCGCCGGCCGTCGCAGGCCAGGCCCGCGGCGAAGGTCACGGCGTGGGCCTCGGCGATGCCCACGTCGTGGAAGCGGCGCGGGTGCCGCTCCTTCAGCTTGCCCAGGCCGGTGCCCGAGGGCATGGCCGCGGTGATGCCGTGGATGCGGTCGTCCCGGTCGGCCAGGTCGCACAGGGCCTGCCCGAAGACCTCGGTGAAGCTGGGCACCGCCGGCTTGACCACCGTGATGCCCTGGTTGCGGTCGAACTTGCTGACGCCGTGGTAGCGCTGGCCGTCCTCCTCGGCGAAGCGGTAGCCCTTGCCCTTGCTGGTGATCAGGTGGACCACCACCGGCCCCTTGATGCGGCGCACCGCCTCGAGGGTACGGATCACCAACGGCAGGTCGTGCCCGTCGATGGGGCCGAAGTACTTGAAGCCGAGCTCCTCGAACAGGATGGTCGGCACCACCAGCTGCTTGAGGCTCTCCTTGACGCGGCTGGCCAGCACCTGGGCCTTGCCGCCCTTGGGCAGCTTGCCCAGCAGGTCCCACAGGTCCGCCTCCAGGCGGTTGTAGTGGCGGCCGCTGGTGATGCGCGTCAGGTGCTTGGCGATGGCGCCCACGTTGGGCGAGATGCTCATCTTGTTGTCGTTGAGGATCACCGTCAGGTCGGTCTGCAGCTGCCCGGCGTTGTTCAGGCCCTCGTAGGCCAGGCCGCCGGTCAGGGCCCCGTCCCCCACCACCGCGACCACCGAGTTGTCGTCGCCCCGGGCGTCGCGGGCCACGGCGTAGCCCACCGCCGCGCTGATCGAGGTGCTCGCGTGGCCCACCCCGAACATGTCGTGGGGACTTTCGCTGCGCTTGGGGAAGCCGGCGATGCCGTTGCGGGAGCGCAGGGTGCCGAAGCGATCCTGGCGGCCGGTCAGCAGCTTGTGGCCGTAGGCCTGGTGGCCCACGTCCCAGACGATCTTGTCCCGCGGCGAAGCGTAGACCCGGTGCAGGGCCACCGTCAGCTCGACCACGCCCAGGCTGGCGCCCAGGTGGCCGCCCGAGTGCGAGACGGTGCTGATGATCTCCTCGCGCAGCTCCGCGCACAGGATCTCCAGCTGCGCCGGGGACAGGTGCTTGAGGTCGGCGGGATCCTTGATCCCCGACAGGACCGATGCCATGACGATTCCTTTCCCCGGCCGCATGGCCGGGCTCCCGCCGGCGGCCGGGAAACCCGGCGTCCGGGCCCCAGACCGCTCTCGATGCCTAGGTTAACGCGGCCCGGGACCGAATGCCAGAGCGAATACCCCCCCCAGCACCAGCCCCGCCGCCACGTGGGCCGGATGGTGGGCGCGCGGGTCGAGGTAGGCCGCCGCCCGCCGCGCCGGGGCGTCCAGTTCCTCCAGGTGGTCCAGCAGCCGGACCAGGGCCTCCCGCTGCAGGTCTGTCAGCCAGCCCATCTTCAGGCTGTCGTGGACGACGATCACCGCGAAGACCAGGGCGACCCCGGCCTCGGCCGTCTCCCAGCCCGCGCTCCGGGTCACCACCACCACCAGGCAGGAGAGCAGCGCCGCCGGCAGGCTCGGCAAGCCGTTGGCCTGGACAGCCGCCGTCAGCGCGAGATGCTTGCGGGCAAGGGAATACATGAGCAGCTTCATAAGCTGGACGAGGACTCCGCAGGCGGCCACGACCGCCCACACGGGCCAGACGGCGCCGTTCACGGGTTCACCGGTCCCGGTTCCACATCAGCCTCCCCAAGCCCAGCAGGCGCACGGCCGCCGGACCCGGCGGCAGAGCCTGCTCCAGGCGCCGCAGGCCGCGGCGGCCATCCCTGGCGGCGCGCCGCGCGGCGCGCTCCCGGCCTTCGACGCGGATTCAGGTGGCCTTGCACGTGGCGGCTTCCTTGCCCGGGCTCTTGCCCAGCTGCGCGGCCGAGGCGGTCTCGTCCAGGACATCGTCCGCGCCCTGGAAGGCCAGACCCAGGTCCATGCCCGCGCGCCGGGCAGCCTCGACCCCGGCGAAATCGGCGCCGCCCAGCAGGGCGCCCCCGGCCAGGGCGGCCGCCAGCAGGCAGGCGGTCTTGCGCTGGTGGATGCGCCGGACCAGGGCGCCGGTCACCGGAGCGCCCTCGGCCTCCAGATCCTCCTGCTGGCCGCCGGCCATGCCGGCGGGCCCCACGGCCCCGGCCACCAGGCCCACCAGGGGGCCGGCAGTGGCGCCTGCGCCCTGGGCCAGCAGGCCGAAGCCCAGGGCCTGCAGGGCGTCGCCGGCGAGGATCGCCGTGGCCTCGCCGAACACCACGTGGCAGGTGGGCCGGCCCCGGCGCAGCACGTCGTCGTCCATGGCGGGCAGGTCGTCGTGGATCAGCGAATAGGTGTGGATCATCTCCAGGCCGCAGGCCGCGGTCAGCACGTCCGGCCGCGGGACCGCGGCGTCGGCGTCGGCGGCCCAGGCGTCCCGGGCCCAGAGCATCAGCACCGGCCGCAGCCGCTTGCCGCCGCCGGTCAGGCTGTGCCGCATGGCCCGGCGCAGGCGCGGCGGCACCCCCCGTGGGCCGGCCACCAGGCGGACCAGGGCGCGGTCCACCTCGCGGCGCTCGGCGTCCAGGGCGCGCGCCAGCTCAGCCGCGTCCATGGGCCTCCCCCGCCCGGGTCATGGCCTCCCAGGTGTTGCCCAGCAGCATCGCGATGGTCATGGGCCCCACGCCGCCGGGCACCGGGGTCAAGGCCCCGGCGTGTCCCAGCAGGCCGTCGTGGTCGGCGTCCCCGACCAGGCGGGTCCCCTTGGGGTGCGTGGGATCGTCGATGCGGTTGATGCCCACGTCCACCACCACCGCGCCGGGGCGCACGAACTCCCGGGTCACGAAGCGGGGCACACCGATGGCGGCCACCACGATGTCCGCGCCGGCGCAGACCTGCGCCAGGTCCGGCGTGCGGGAGTGGCACATGGTGACCGTCGCGTCCCCCCTGGCGCCCTTCAGGGACAGGAGCAGGCTCAAGGGTCGCCCCACGATCACGCTGCGGCCGATGACCGCCACGGTGCGGCCCCGGACCGGGACCTCGTAGTGCTCGAGCAGCCGCAGGATGCCCTTGGGGGTGCAGGGCACGAAGCGAGGCGTCCCGGCCACCAGGCGGCCCAGGTTCTCCGGATGGAAGCCGTCCACGTCCTTGCGCGAGTCGACGGCCAGGAGCACGGCCTCCTGGTCCAGGTGCGGCGGCAGGGGCAGCTGCACCAGGATGCCGTCGATGGCCTCGTCCGCGTTCAGCCGCGCGATCAGCGCAAGCAGCTCGGCCTGCCCCGTGTCCGCCGGCAACCGGTGGGTGACGTGGTGGAAGCCCACCTCGTCGCAGCCCTTCTCCTTGTGGCTGACGTAGACCGCCGAGGCGGGGTCGTCCCCCACCAGGACCACCGCCAGCCCGGGGCGCCGCGCCGCGGCCGCCACCTTGCGCGCAAGCTCGGCGAAGACGGCGTCCCGCACCGGCTTGCCCTTCAGCAACAGCGTCCCGCTCTCGGGGCTCACTCCGTCTCCCATCTGCGTGGTCGCCCTAGCGGGCGACCGCCGTGGCCCGCGTCTCCCGGATGACCATGATCTTGATCTGGCCGGGGTACTCGAGTTCGTTCTCGATGCGACGGCTGACCTCCTCGGCCAACACGGCGGCATCGGCGTCCGACACCAGCGAATGGTTGACCAGCACCCGGATCTCGCGCCCGGCCTGGATGGCGTAGGATTTCTCCACGCCCGCGAAGCCGTCGGCGATGGCCTCGAGGTTCTCCAGCCGCTGCACGTACGTCTCCAGGCTCTCGCGCCGGGCGCCGGGCCGCGACGCGCTGACCGCGTCCGCGGCCGCGGTCAGGAAGGTGTACGGGCTGGTGGGCTCGACGTCCTGGTGGTGGCCGCCCACGGCGTTGATCACCGTCTCGTTCTCGCCGTACTTCTTGCACATCCGCGCGCCGATCAGCGCGTGGGGCCCGTCCACCTCGTGGTCGGCCGCCTTGCCGATGTCGTGCAGGAAGCCGCAGCGCCGGGCCAGGCGCGGGTCCAGGCCCAGCTCGCTGGCCATGGCCGCGGCCACCGCCGCCACCTCCGTGGAGTGCTTGAGCAGGTTCTGGCCGTAGCTGGTGCGGTAGTTCAGGCGCCCGACGTACGGCAGCAGGTCCGGGTGCACCTGCTGCAGGCCCAGGTCCAGGCAGGCCTGCTCGCCGATCTCGCGGATCTTCTCCTGCATCTCCTCGGTGGTCTTGCGGACCACCTCCTCGATCCGGCCCGGGTGGATGCGGCCGTCGCGCACGAGGATCTCCAGGGACTGGCGGGCCACCTCCCGGCGCACCGGGTCGAAGCCCGAGACGATCACCGCGCCGGGGGTGTCGTCGATGATCACATCGATGCCCGTGGCCAGTTCGAAGGCGCGGATGTTGCGCCCCTCCCGGCCGATGATGCGGCCCTTCATGTCGTCGCTCGGCAGGTCGACCACCGAGACGGTGCTCTCGGCCACGTGCTCGGCGGCGTAGCGCTGGACCGCCAGGCTGATGATCTTCATGGCCTCGCGGCGCGACTGCCGCTCGGTCTCCTCGCGCACCTGCTGCACGCTGCGCGCGGCGGCGTGGCGGGCGTCCGCCACCATCTGCTCCATCAGCATCTGGCGGGCGTGCTCGCCCGTCAGCCCGGCGATGTGTTCGAGGGTCTCGGTGTGGCGCCGCACCAGCTCGGCCGCCTCCTTGTGCCGCTGCTCGAGCTCCTCCTGGCGCCCGCGCAGGGTCTCGTCCACGCGCTCGAGGCGGACCTCCTTCTGGTCGATGAAGGCGGCCTTCTTGTCGAGGTTCTCCTCGCGCTGGTCGAGGATCTCCAGCCGCCGGCGGCTGTCCTCCCGCAGCTTTCCGGTCTCCTCCTCGAAGCGCTGGCGGGCCCGGAAGTACTCCTCCTTGGCCTCCAGTTCGGCCGCCTTGAACGTGGTCTCCGCCGCGTCACGGGCCTCCTGGAGCAGCCGCTCCCGGACCAGGCGGGCCTGCCCGTGCAGCTGCTCGTAGCGCCGCCGGTTGGCCAGCCAGCCGGCCGCGAAGGCGAGCAACGCGGCCGCCGCCACGTAGGCGTACGCCGGGAACTGCGGCATGAGAGCTCCTTCCTTCGTCTATGGGGGAGGCCCCGAGGCAGGCGGGCGTGCCGGCGGGATGGACACCCCGCCCGGCCGTGTGGGTCGGAAGCAACTGAACCGAGTTGCTTCAGGTGGGATCCCTGCCGCTCCCTTCGGCCTTCCCCGCAGGGCGTGGCCTCCGGTCGCGGACGTCGGGATCCCCATGGTGAAGTGTTGGCTCACTTGTACGACACATCACGCGCCGGGCAGGGAATCACCACCGTTGCCACGGGTCGGTCCGCCACCGACTTCCTTGGCCAACAGACGCGTGATCTGGACCGATCGGTCCTCGACCGACGCCTCCGTCTCGAGTCTGCGGCGCTGCTCCCGGAACAGCTCGTCGGCGATGTTCACCGCGGCCAGGATCGCGACCTTGGCCGTGGATGCCACCGCGGAGTTCCGGGCCACCTCGCCCATGCGTTCATCCACGAAAGAGGCGATCCGCTGCACGTACTCCGGGTCGGCATCGCCCCGCAGGGTGTACTCCCGCCCGAAGATGGTGACCGTCACGCTCTCCGATTGCTCCATGGACCGCATCCCGTTTCAAGCCGGTGTCCCCGTGCCGGGCCGCCGGCTGCCCGGCGGCCGGCTCCGGTCCTTCAGCCGAGGGCTTCGAGCTGCTGCAGGAGCCCCCCGACCTTGTCCTCGATCGCCTTCCTCTTGGCCTCGTAAACCTCGAGGTCTGCGGCCTGCCGGCCGGTTTCCTCGAGTTCGTGCTGCAGACGGGCGTTCGCCTGGTCCAGATCCGCGGCGCGGGCCTCCAGCTCGTCGCAGCGGTCGGCCAGGCGGGCGTTCTCCTGGCGGAGCTCCTTGATCAGGCCGATGGCCTCGAGCACCTTGGCTTCCAAGACGTTGAGATTGCTTTCCATGGCCTCCGGCCGTCCTGACGTCAGTCCTGGGTGCGTGGTTCGATGCCCAACTCGCCGGACAGCGCTTCCAGCACCGCCGCCAAGGCGACATCGACCGTCTTACCTTTCAAGTTACCCTTGGCCGAACGGAACTTCAAGCGAATTCCATAGGCCGCGCGGCCCTCCGGCAGGCCCTTGCCGCGATAGATATCAAAGAGTTCCACGTTTTCCAGCAGGGCCCCGCCGGCCCGCTGCACCACCCCGGCGATGGCCCCGTAGGTGACGCCGCAGGGCACCAGCAGCGAGAGGTCGCGCTTGACCGCCGGGAACCGCGCGAAGGGCGCGCAGCGGATCGGCGCCGGCGTCAGGTCCAGCAGGTCCAGGTTCAGCTCCGCCGCCGCCAGGGGCTGGTCCAGGTTGTGGGCCTCCCGCACCGCCGGCGAGACCCTCCCGGCGCTGCCGACCCGCTGCCCGGAGGCATCCAGCACGGCCCACTGGCAGCCTGCATCGAACCAGGGTTCAACGTCCTGGGGCTCCAGATTCAGGTCGATTCTCAGGTGACTTGCCAGCGCCTCCAGCGTGCCCCGCAGCTCGAGCGGGTCGGCCGGCACACCGCCCAGGCCCGTCTCCCGCCAGCCGGCGATACCCACCTGCAGGAACAGCGGTTCGCGGGGCAGCAGCGCATCGTCCGGTTGGCGGGAGTCGGCGGTCTGCCCGCCCCCGGGCCAGTAGACCCGGTTGACCTGGAACAGGCGCAGCGGGGCCGTCGCGCCCGCGTTGAGATTGTGGCGCGCCACCTGCAGCAGCGACGGCAGCAGGCAGGTGCGCAGGCCGGTGTCGCCGCCGTGGCGCGGGTTGACCACGGCCAGGTGGCCGCGCCGCGGGTCATCCGCCGGCAGGCCCAGGCGGTCGGCCTCGTCCGCGCCCTGGAAGCTGGAGGTGACCAGCTCGTGGAAGCCGCAGGCCACCAGCCACTGGCGGGCCCGCGCCAGGGCCGTATCCCGGGGCCGCCGCACGGCGCCGCCGGCGATCCGGTAGCGGCCGCCCCCGGCCAGGTTGTCGTAACCGTGGCGCCGGGCGATCTCCTCGATCAGGTCGATCTCCCCCTGCAGGTCGCGGCGGAAGCCGGGCGGCTCGACCATGATGTTCACGGCGTTGGCGCTGCTGGCCTCGGGGTTGCCCATGGGCTGCACCTTCAGGCCCAGGGACTGGAGCATCTGGGCCGCCTGGTCGGTGCCGATGCCGATGCCCAGGACCCGGTTGACCTGCCACAGGCGCAACGGGATCGCGGCCGGCGGCCGCCGGTCCGGGTCGTGGCGATCGACCCAGTCGGGGACGATGCGCGCCCCGGCCAGCTCCTGGAACAGGTAAAGGGCCCGGCAGGCAGCCTTCTCCACCATCTCCCAGTCGGCGCCCCGCTCGAAGCGGTAGCTGCTCTCGCTGACCAGGCCCATGCCGCGGCTGGCCTCGCGCACCAGCTTGGGCTCGAAGAAGGCGCTCTCCAGCAGGATGTCGGTGGTCTCGGGCCCGACTTCGCTGTTGGCCAGGCCCATCACCCCGGCCAGGGCCACCGGCCCGGACTCGTCGCACACCAGCAGGGTGCCCGGGGCGACCTCCCGCTCGGCGTCGTCGAGGGTCGTCACCTTCAGGCCCGCCTCGGCGCGCCGGATCGTTATGGTGGTCCCGGCCAGGCGGGCGCGGTCGAAGGCGTGCATGGGCTGCCCGAGCTCGAGCATCACGTAGTTGGTGATGTCCACCGCGTTGCTGATGGGCCGGCTGCCCACGGCGCGCAGGCGGTCCTGCAGCCAGCGGGGCGACGGTCCCACCTTGACGCCGCTGGCCCCGTAGGCCATGTAGCGCGGGCAGTCGGCCCATTCCTCCACCTTGACCTTCATGCCCAGGTTCTCGGCGGTCTGCTGGCTGTTCCAGACCGGCGGCATGGCCACCTTGGTGCCGTAGAGGGCGGCCACCTCCCGGGCCACGCCCACGTGGCTGAGCCAATCGGGACGGTTCGGCGTGACCTCGATGTCCAGCACCGTGTCGCGGAACCCGTAGAGCTCGTCCGCGGGCGTGCCCGGCGGCAGCTCCGTGTCCAGCTCCACGATCCCCGCGGTGTCGGTGCCCAGCTCCAGCTCGGCGGCCGAGCAGATCATGCCCCGGCTCTCGACCCCGCGGATCTTCGACTTCTTCAGCTTGATCCCGCCGGGCAGCTCGGCCCCCACCCGCGCGAAGAGCACCGTCAGGCCCTCGCGCACGTTGGGCGCGCCGCAGACCACCTGCACCGGGGTGCCGGAACCGTCGTCCACCCGGCACAGGCTCAGGCGGTCGGCGTCCGGATGCTGCTGGCGGTGCAGCACCCTGGCCACCACCACGCCCGGGAAGCCGATCTCGATGCGCTCGATGCTCTCGACGTTCAGGCCGGCCGCCGTCAGCTTCGCCGCCAGCGCCTCGGGCTCGTCGTCCCAGGTGACATATTCGCGGAGCCAGTCCAGGCTGATCTTCACTGCACACCTCGGAACTGCTGCAGGAACCGCAGGTCGTTCTCGTACAGCAGGCGGATGTCGCCGATGCCGTAGCGGAGCATGGCGATGCGGTCGATGCCCATGCCGAAGGCGAAGCCGGTGTAGGCGTCGTCGGGGTAGCCCGCGGCCCGGAAGACGTGCGGGTGGACCATGCCGGCGCCCATGATCTCCAGCCAGCCGGTCTGCTTGCAGACCCCGCAGCCGGCGCCGCGGCAGGCGACGCACTGCATGTCCACCTCCACCGAGGGCTCGGTGAACGGGAAGTAGTGGGGCCGGAAGCGCGTCGGCTCGTCGGCGCCGAAGAAGTTGTGCACGAAGGTGTCCACGGTGGCCTTGAGGTCGGCCATGCTGACCGCCTTGTCCACCACCAGGCCCTCGAGCTGGTAGAACTCCGACGAGTGCGAGGCGTCCGCGTTCTCGTTGCGGTACACCCGCCCCGGGAAGATGCAGGCCAGCGGCGGCTGGTGGCGCTCCATGTAGCGCACCTGCACGGGCGAGGTCTGGGTGCGCAGCAGCACCTTCGGGTCGATGTAGAAGGTGTCCTGGATGTCCCGGGCCGGGTGGTCGTCGGGGAAGTTCAGGGCCGTGAAGTTGTAGTAGTCCAGCTCCACCTCCGGCCCGTCGCTGCGGCCGAAGCCCATGCCGTGGAAGATGTCGCAGATGGACTCGAGGACGGCGGTCAAGGGGTGGGCGGTGCCGCGCCCGGCGGGCAGGCGCCCGGGCAGCGTCAGGTCCCAGCCCGGCCC
>JBHEPC010000138.1:0-7263 GCA_046260475.1 Candidatus Krumholzibacteriia bacterium
GGTCCGGGTCGGCGCAGCCGTCGCTGCCCTGCTTGTTGTTCGCGGCCTGCAGGCGCCACTGGTCGGGGGCAGTGCGCTGCGAACAGTCAATCGCCTGCGAATATCGTGTACTATGTTCATTCACGCTGGCAGTGCGATGCCGTATCCACTGCCGCCAGGCGTCCATGGGCACCCGGACGTGCAGCTTCAGCTCGCACATCTCGAAGGGCGTCGTGTGGCGGTGGCGCAGCAGGTAGCGGATCAGGCCGCGGTCGTCGCTGACGGCCTTGGTGCCCGCGCCGTAGCTGACCCGGGCGGCCTGCACCACGGCGGCGTCGTCGCCCATGTAGTCGACCACGCGCACCAGGCCGTCGTCGAGCACCGGGAACGGCAGGCCGAGGATCTCGTCCAGGGCGTCGACGCGGGGGCGGGGCAGGCGTTCGGCGCGGGCGTCCATGCGGTCCTCCGTGGTCAGTCCTTGAAGGCGGCGCCGAGGGCCGCGTCGATCGTCGCGTCGTCCGCATGGGCCGGCATGGTCACGGTCATGCGCGGCTCGCCCGCCATCGCCCGCCTGATCGCGGACTCCGCGGCCGGGTTGCGGGCCCAGGCGCGGCGGGCGATGCCGTTGTTCACGTCCCAGTGCAGCATGGACTGCAACCGCCGGTCGGCGTCCGCAGAGCCGTCGAGCACCAGCCCGAAGCCGCCGTTGATGACCTCGCCCCAGCCCACGCCGCCGCCGTTGTGCAGCGAGACCCAGGTGGCGCCGCGGCAGGCGTCGCCGATGACGTTCTGCACGGCCATGTCGGCGGTGAACATGGAGCCGTCGCGGATGTTCGCCGTCTCGCGGAAGGGGCTGTCGGTGCCCGAGACGTCGTGGTGGTCGCGGCCCAGGACGATGGGCGCGGTGATGCGCCCGTCGCGGACGGCCGCGTTGAACGCCGCGGCGATGGCCCGCCGGCCCTCGGCGTCGCTGTAGAGGATGCGCGCCTGGCTGCCGACGACCAGCTTGTTGGCCCCGGCCTGGCGGATCCAGCGCAGGTTGTCCAGGTACTGCTGCCGGATCTCGGCGGGGGCGTCCTGGGCCAGCTGCTCGATCACGTCGCCGGCGATCCGGTCGCTGGTCTTTAGGTCGGCTGCCTCGCCGCTGGTGCAGACCCAGCGGAAGGGCCCGAAGCCGTAGTCGAAGCACAGGGGCCCCATGATGTCCTCGACGTAGCTGGGGTACGTGAACCCCCCGCCGGGCCGGGCGATGTCCGCGCCGGCGCGGGAGCACTCCAGCAGAAAGGCGTTGCCGTAGTCCCAGAAGCGCATGCCGCGGGCCACGCAGCGTTCGACCGCGGCGATGTGCCGCAGCAGCGAGGCCTGCACCTTCGCCTTGAAGGCGGCGGGATCGGCCGTCATCAGCCGGTTGCTTTCGGCGTAGGACAGACCGGCGGGGTAGTAGCCGCCGGTGTAGGGGATGTGCAGCGAGGTCTGGTCGCTGCCCAGCTCGACCGTCACGTCGCTGTCGGCAAAGGCTTCCCAAAGATCGACCACGTTGCCCTGGTAGGCCAGGGCGACGGCCTCCTGGCCCGCCTTGGCGGCGCGGATGCGCGCCAGCAGGGCCGGCAGGTCGGTGAACACCTCGTCCACCCAGCCCTGTTCGTGCCGCTTCTTCACCGCGGCCGGGTTGACCTCCGCCAGCACGCCCACGCAGCCGGCGATCGCCGCGGCCTTGCCATGGGCGCCGCTCATGCCGCCCAGCCCGCTGGACACGTACAGCTTGCCGGCCAAGGGCTGCTCGCCGCGGCCGCCCAGGTACCGGCGGCCCGCCCCCAGGATGGTGATCGTCGTCCCGTGCACGATGCCCTGGGGCCCGATGTACATGTAGCTGCCGGCGGTCATCTGGCCGTAGCTCGTGACGCCCAGGGCGGCCATGCGCGTGTAGTCGTCGCCGCTGCTGTAGTTGGGGATCACCATGCCGTTGGTCACCACCACCCGCGGCGCATCCCGGTGGCTGGGGAACAGGCCCAAGGGATGGCCCGAGTACATGACCAGGGTCTGCTCGTCGCTCATCGCGGCGAGGTACTTCATCGCCAGCAGGTACTGGGCCCAGTTCTGGAAGACGGTACCGTTGCCGCCGTAGGTGATCAGCTCGTAGGGGTGCTGGGCCACGGCGGGGTCGAGGTTGTTCTGGATCATCAGCATGACCGCCGCGGCGTGCCGGCTGCGGGCGGGGTACGCGTCCAGGGGCCGGGCGTGCATGGGGTAGGCCGGCCGGTAGCGGTGCATGTAGATGCGGCCCCAGCGGGCCAGCTCGGCGGCGAACTCGGGCGCAAGCTGTGGGTGCAGCGCCGCCGGGAAGTAGCGCAGGGCGTTGCGCAGGGCCAGGCGCCGCTCGTCGGCGTTCAGCAGCAGGGGGCGGGACGGGGCGCGGCTGACCTGGGGGTCCTCGGCCGGAGGCGGGGGCAGGTCGGCGGGGATGCCCCGGCGCACCTGCTCGGGGAACTCGCGGTCGGGCATGGGGGCGCTCACGGCGCGTCCTCCTGGGCGATGGAATGCACTGTCGGGAGTTTCCGGGGCGGAAGATAACACATCGGGCGAGGGAATCCCAGCCGGGGCCCGCCGGGGGTCGAGGGCGTTCCCGGAAGGCTCTCGCAAGCCCGGACGGTCCCGGTTCGGGATGCGCGAAGGACCGATAAACTTGTTGCCGTTGAATAATTTATAAATCAACCAGCGTTCGTTTGTAAAAATAACCACAGAATTTCTTCAAAGGCAACCCGTGGGGTCGAATTAGGGAAAACCCGGAACCCGGAAGGATCCCGCGGCGTCCCGCCGCCGTCACGGCAAGCAAGGGAAGGTCCCGACATGATCGCCAGATTCTCGCTGCAGGCCCGTCTGCTCACCGCCGGGGTGCTGCTGACGGTCGTGCCCCTGGTCGTGGTCAGCGCGGTGATCGCGCACCGCGAGACCGAGCTGAAGCACCTGACCGCGGTCGAGTGCACCGAACTGGCCTACGCCGACCTGGACCACGTCGCCAGGAGCGTCTACGCGCTGTGCGAGACCCAGGACCAGGTGCTGCAGGCCAACGTCAACTCGGGCCTGAACGTCACCAAGGACGTGGTGGCCCAGCTCGGCGCCGTGCGCTTCGACACCGACCAGCCCGTCACCTGGGACGCCGTCAACCAGTTCACCCAGCAGAAGACCACCGTCGCCCTGCCCCGCATGCTGGTCGGCGACACCTGGCTGGGCCAGAACCGCAGCGCGGGCGACCCCTCGCCGGTGGTGGACCGCGTGCGCGCCCAGGTGGGCGGCACCGCGACGATCTTCCAGCGCATGAACGAGGCCGGCGACATGCTGCGGGTCTGCACCAACGTGATGCAGGAGGACGGCAACCGGGCCATCGGCACCTACATCCCGGCCGCCAACCCCGACGGCGGCCCCAACCCGGTGGTCGCCGCCGTGCTCAAGGGCCAGACCCACCGCGGGCGCGCCTACGTCGTCGACCGCTGGTACCTGACCGCCTACGAGCCCATCAAGGACGCCACGGGGAAGGTGGCGGGCATCAGCTACTTCGGCGTGCCCCTGGAGAGCGCCCAGGCCCTGCGCCAGACCGTCATGGACATCGAGGTGGGCCAGACCGGCTACGTCTACGTGCTCGACTCCAAGGGTAACTACCTGATCTCCGCCGGCGGCAAGCGCGACGGCGAGAACATCTGGAACGCCAAGGACGCCGACGGCACCCTCTTCATCCAGGAGATCTGCACCAAGGCCGCCCGGCTGCGGCCCGGCGAGATCGCCGAGCAGCAGTACCCGTGGCAGAACCAGGGGGAGGACCGCTCCCGGATGAAGGTGGCCCGCCTGATGTACTACGAGCCGTGGGACTGGGTGATCGGCGCCAGCAGCTACCTGGACGAGTTCTACGCGGCCGAGCGGGCCGTCGCTTCCGTCGCCGACCGCAACCTGAAGATCATGGGCGCGGTGGGCCTGGTATCGCTGTTGCTGGCGATCACGGTCTGGTACCTGACCGCCCGCCTGACCGCCGGCCAGTTCATGCGGGTGGCCGGCCGCCTGCGGGACAACTCCGACCACGTGGCCGCCGCGTCGTCGCAGGTGGCCGAGTCGGGTCAGTCCATGGCCAGCGGGGCCAGCCAGCAGGCCGCCTCGCTCCAGGAGATCTCCGCCTCCCTCGAGGAGCTGTCCACCATGACCGCCGGCAACGCCGCGAGCGCCCGGGACACCGACCAGGCCTCCGGCCGCGCCTGGCAGGCCGCCACCAGCGGCGTGGCGGCGATGACCCGCATGAGCGATGCCATCGGCCAGATCAAGCAGTCCAGCGACGAGACCGCGCGCATCCTCAGGTCCATCGAGGAGATCGCTTTCCAGACCAACCTGCTGGCGCTGAACGCGGCCGTCGAGGCGGCCCGGGCCGGCGACGCCGGCAAGGGCTTCGCCGTGGTGGCCGAGGAGGTGCGCAACCTGGCCCAGCGC
Source organism: Candidatus Krumholzibacteriia bacterium (assembly GCA_046260475.1). Lineage (GTDB taxonomy): Bacteria > Krumholzibacteriota > Krumholzibacteriia > LZORAL124-64-63 > LZORAL124-64-63 > JACZKN01. The sequence goes on from JBHEPC010000138.1 coordinate 4,450, forward strand.
TCGGCCGAGGCGGCGCAGAACACCGCCCGCCTGATCGCCACCTCCAAGGAGAACGCAGACCACGGCGTCCAGGTGGCCGCGGAGGTGGGCAACTTCCTGGCCGAGATCGAGGGCAACGTGGGCTCGGTCAAGGAAAGCATCTCGGCGGTGGCCCGCGCCAGCGGCGAGCAGGCCGACGGCATCGGGCAGATCACCACCGCCATCACCCAACTGGACCAGGTGACCCAGTCCGGCGCGGCGACGGCCGAGGAGTCGGCCGCCGCCAGCGAGGACCTGCGCCACCAGGCGGACCAGGTGCGCGCCGCGGTGGATGAGTTGGAGTCCATCGTCCGGGGCGGGCTGAAGGCGGCCCGCGAGGCGGTGGCCGTCCCGATGCGGCCGCGGCCCCGGCCGACACCGGCCCGCAGCACGCGGGGACCGGCGAAGCCTGCGGCGGCGCCCCAGCCCCGCCGCGCCGCCAGGCCGGCGACCGAGCCGGATTTCGCGGAGATGGACTTCGGCGACCTGGAGACCGCCGACCTGGGCGACTTCTAGACCGGCCCTGCCACCCTGCACACCGGCGGCGCCTGCGGGCGCCGCCGGTTTCTTTTGCCCCGCGTTCGTGGTAGTCTGCCCGGCAGCCCCCGCTCTGCCACCAACCCGGGAGGACGACCGTGAAGCGTATGATCATGCCGGTGCCGACCCTTGTCCTGGCGACCCTGCTCGCGGCCGCGGCCTTCGCCGCCGACAGCGCTCCGCGCCCGGTGACGGCGCGGGATCTGTCCGCCCTGGGCTGGCGCTCCATCGGCCCGTCCAACATGGGCGGCCGGGCGACGGCCATCGCCCTGGTGCCGGGCGATCCGGCGGCCTTCTACGTGGGCTACGCCACCGGCGGGCTCTACCGGACGGACAATGGCGGCACCACCTTCACGGACGTGTCCGGCGACCTGGGTACCTGCAGCATCGGCGCCGTCGGCGTGGTCGATGCGCCGGTCGCCTGGCCGGGCTGGGAGACGATGGCCGCCGCCGGCGACACGATGCCGGCCGCCGACCGGACCGAGCGCGGCCGGGGCCTGGTGGTCTGGGTGGGCACCGGCGAGGGCAACGGGCGCAACAGCGTCTCCTGGGGCGACGGGGTCTACCGCAGCACCGACGGCGGCGCCGGCTTCGCCCACGCGGGGCTGGCCGAGACCCACAACATCCCGGCCCTGGCCGCCGACCCCACCGACCCGGACCGCTGCTTCGTGGCGGCCATGGGACACCTGTGGGGGCCGAATCCCGAGCGCGGCGTCTTCCGCACTACCGACGGCGGGCGAACCTGGCGCCACGTGCTGAAGGGGGACGAGCAGGTGGGGGCCTGCGACGTGGTCCTGGTGCCCGGCGACCCGCAGGTGGTGTACGCCGCCCTGGCCACCGCGCAGCGCACCCCGTGGAGCTACACCGGCGTGACCGCCAAGGGCGGCATCTGGCGCTCGGACGACGGCGGCGACACCTGGATGAGGCTCACCGCCGGCCTGCCCGAGCGCACCGGGCGCATCGGCCTGGCGGTCGCGCCCAGCGACCCGCGCATCCTGTACGCCTGCGTCGAGAGCGACCAGGGCGGCACCGGCCGCGGCGCCTTCGACGACCGCTCGGCCGCCGGCGGCCTGTTCCGCAGCGACGACCGGGGCGACTCCTGGCGCCGGGTCAGCGACCTCAGCTTCCGGCCCTTCTACTTCTCGCGCCTGGCCGTGGACCCGGTCGACCCCGAGCGCGTGTACATGCCCGGCTGGCACGTGGCCATCAGCGAGGACGGGGGGCGCACCTTCCACGCCAGCTCCAAAGAGGTGCACGTCGACCACCACGCCATCGCCATCGACCCGGACAATCCGCGCCGGGTGCTGCTGGGCAACGACGGCGGGCTGTACGTCTCCCACGACGCGGGGGCCACCTGGGACTTCCTGGACAACCTCGCCCTGGGCCAGTTCTACCACGTGGACGTCGACCTGTCCGTGCCCTACCGGGTCGGCGGCGGGCTGCAGGACAACGGCTCGTGGATCGGCCCGTCGGCCACGGCCTTCAAGTCCGGCGGCGACGACCAGCCGGGCATCCTCAAGGAGGACTGGACCGCGGTCTACGGCGGCGACGGCTTCACCGTGCGCTTCGATCCGGTGGACGCGAACATCGTCTACGCCACCAGCCAGGGCGGCAACCTCGGGCGCATCCACCTGGACACCAAGCTGGTGGTGCCCCTGCGTCCGGCCGCGGACGAGGGCCAGGAGCGGCTGCGCTTCAACTGGGACGCACCGTTTTTGATCTCGCGCCACGACCCGACGGTGCTCTACCACGCCGGCCACCGCGTCTACAAGCTGACCGACCGCGGCGACTACTGGTACGCGATCAGCGGCGATCTTTCGCGCCGGCAGGCGGACCGCATCATGAGCGAGGGCTCCCAGGCCGAGACTTACGGCACGGTCACGGCCTTGGCCGAGTCGCCGCTGGCTGTGGGCACGCTGTGGGCGGGCACCGACGACGGTCGCGTGCACGTGACCACCGACGACGGCGCCGCCTGGCGGGACGTGACGCCCAAGCAGGTCAAGGAGCTGTACATCGCCTGCCTGGAGGCGTCCCACGCGGACCCGAAGACGGCCTATGGCGCCGTCGACGGCCACCGCAGCGACGTCTTCGCGCCCCTGGTGCTGATGACCACCGACGGCGGCGGCAAGTGGACCGACATCAGCGGCGATCTGCCCGCCGGCAGCCCCGTGCGGGTGGTGCGCGAGGATCCGCGCAACCCCGCGGTGCTGTACTGCGGCACCGAGCACGGGGCCTACGTGACCCTGGACCGCGGGCGGC
>JBHEPC010000152.1:0-10996 GCA_046260475.1 Candidatus Krumholzibacteriia bacterium
CGTCCGGGCTTCCACCGAGTCCTCCAGCAGCGCGTTCAGGCGCTGCAACTCGGCCACGTGGTGCTCGGACTCGCAGGTCAGGCGGCGGTTCTCCTGGACCATGGCCCAGTGTTCGAAGCCCTGGGCGATGGTGTGCCGCAGGGCGTCATCGTGCCAGGGCTTGGCGATGAAGCGGTAGACTTCGCCCTTGTTGATGGATTCGACGATGGTGGCGGCGTCCGCGTAGCCGGACAGCACCATGCGCACCGTGTCGGGCCAGCGCTCCCGGACCGCCTGCAGGAATTCCGTGCCGGTCATTTCGGGCATGCGCTGGTCGGTGACCACGACCTGGAACGGGGTCCGGGACAGGAGATCCAGGCCCTCCGCGCCCCCCTCGGCCAGGTGCACGGCGTAGGACTCCTTGCGCAACAACCTGTTGATGGCGTTGAGGATGGGTCGTTCGTCATCGACGAAGAGGACGGCTTTGGCGTCCGGCACGGTGGCGCCCTCCCGGGGCTGGGGACAGATCCTGCTCGTCCCGTTATCGCCCATTTGCGGGATTCCTTTATCATGAAGACGGGACCGGGGGCGCATCGTCCTCGCCACCAGGACCGTTCTGGACTATTTTCCGACGATTCGAAAGGATGGACGATGGCCCCCGTCTTGGCCCTGCTGCTGGCGGCGGCCGCGGCCGCCGTGCCCGAGCACGCGGTGGTGCTGCTGTACCACCACGTCGACGCTGCGACGCCGGCGTCCACCAGCACGCCCCCGGCGGTCTTTGCGGCCCACCTGGAGCTGCTGCAGGCCGAGGGCTGCGTTGTCCTGCCCCTGGCGGAGGTGGTGGCGGGGCTGCGGGACCCGGCGGTCGCACTGCCGGACCGGGCGGTGGCTTTGACCTTCGACGACGGCTACGCCAGCGTCTTCGGCGAGGCCTTCCCGCGGCTGCGGGCCCGCGGCTGGCCATTCACGGTCTTCGTCAGCCCGGCGCAGATCGACGCGGGGCGAGGCCCGGTCTGCACCTGGGACCAGCTGCGCGCGATGGCCGCGGCCGGGGCGACCGTCGCCAGCCACGGCCTGAGCCACGAGCACCTGCAGCGGCGCCGGCCGGGCGAGGATGCCGCCGCCTGGCGGGCTCGGGTGGCCGCGGACCTGCGCACGGCGGCCAGGCGGCTGGCCGAGGAGATGGGGGCGGCCCCGCCGCTGCTGGTCTACCCCTATGGGGAATGGAGCCCCGAGCTGGCGGACCTGGTGGCGGACCTGGGCTGGACGGGCTTCGGCCAGCAGTCCGGTCCGGCCGGCGCGGGCAGCGACCCGCGCTGCCTGCCGCGTTTCCCCGCGGCGGGGCCCTACGCCGATCCGGCGGGCCTGGCCCCGAAGCTGCGCACGCTGCCGCTGCCGGTCAGGGCGGTGGCGCCGGTGGACCCGCGGGTCGTGCCGGGGACCCCGCGACCTGCCCTGCGCCTGGTCCTGGACCCGGCGCCGGCGGCGGGAACCTGGCGCCAGCTGGCGGCCTTCGACGCCGGACGGCCCGTAGCCGTCACCTGGCCGGAGGGCCCCGAGGGGCCGGCCGTGATCCCGGCCGGGGCGCCCCTGGTGGCCGGGCGGGCCCGCACGAACGTCACCGCGCCGTCGGCCTGGCCGGGGCGCTGGTACTGGTACAGCCACCTGTGGATCGCCGGCGAGGAGCACACCGACTGATGAACCGCCCGCCCTGCCCGCGCCTGCCGCGCCTGCCGCGCCGCCTGGCCGCCGCCTTCGTGGCCGGCGCGTTGGCGCTGCTCCTGGTGGGGGCCACGGTCGCCGACGAGGCGGCCCGCGGCGCCGCGGGCCGGCCGCCCGTGGCGCGGCTGCGCGAGGCCCGCGCCGCCCTGCCGGTGGCCGACCACCGGGTCGACGGCTCCGGCCGCCGCGGGCGGCCGGACCTGCTGCGCGGCACCCTCGCCCGCAGCCGGCAACGCCTGCCCGAGTTCCGCGCCGACGGCGACGTCCAGCGCCGCAAGCGGGAGTTCTTCGCCTGGATGCTGCCGCTGGTGGAGGCGGAGAACGCCCGCCTGCGCAGCGTGCGGCGGCGCCTGACCGCGGACTTCGATCTCTTGCGCTGGGGCCGCCCGCTGCCGGCGGCGGAGGAGCGCTGGCTCGCCGAGCTGGCCCTGGAGTTCCGCCTGCCGGACCCGGACCCGCGCTCGGGCGCCTTCTGGCGCGCCGCCCTGGAGCGGGTCGATGCCCTGCCGGTGGACCTGGTGGTGGTGCAGGCGGCCAACGAATCGGCCTGGGGCACCTCGCGCTTTGCCCGCGAAGGCAACAACCTCTTCGGCCAGTGGTGCTTCCGGCCCGGCTGCGGCATCGTGCCCCTGGATCGACCCGACGGGGCGTCCTACGAGGTCGCCCGCTTCGCCACGCCCGCCGAGTCCGTCGGCAGCTACATGCGCAACCTCAACACCGGCCGCAGCTACCAGCTGCTGCGCCAGCTCCGCGCCCGCCGCCGCGCCGAGGGCCGGCTGCCCCGGGCCGACGAGCTGGCCGCCGGCCTGGTGGACTACTCCGAGCGCGGTCCCGCCTACGTGGACGAGCTGCGCGCGATGCTCCGCGTCAATGGGCCGGTGATCGCCGCGGCCCGCGACCGCCTCGGCGGCGCCCCCGGCCGGGAAGGATAGAGGTGTCCCCGTGGCCCGCCTGACCCGCACCCGCCTGCACGCCCTCGCGGCCGAGCGCATCCTCGTCCTGGACGGGGCCATGGGCACCATGATCCAGTCCCACCAGCTGGGCGAAGCCGACTTCCGGGGCGAGCAGCTGCGCGACCATCCGCGCGACCTCAAGGGCAACAACGACCTGCTGTGCCTGACCCGTCCGGACGTCATCGCCGGCATCCACCGGGCCTACCTCGAGGCCGGCGCGGACATCGTCACCACCAACACCTTCAACGGCACGGCCATCTCCCAGGCCGACTACGGGACCGGGCACCTGGTGCGGGAGATCAACCTGGCGGCGGCCCGCCTGGCCCGCGCCGAGGCGGACGCGGCCAGCGCGCGCACCCCCGACCGGCCCCGCTTCGTGGCCGGCTCCCTGGCGCCGACCAACCGCACCTGCTCCATCTCGCCCGACGTGAACGACCCGGCGCTGCGCAACGTCACCTTCGCCGAGCTCGCGGCCGCCTACGCCGAGGAGGCCGAGGCCCTGCTCGACGGCGGCGTGGACATCCTGATGGTCGAGACGGTGTTCGACCCGCTGAACGCCAAGGCCGCGGTCTTCGCCCTGGACGAGGTGCTGCGCAAGCGGGGCCTGGTGGATTTCCCGGTGTGGATCTCCGGCACCATCACCGACGCCAGCGGCCGCACCCTGACCGGCCAGACGCCCGAGGCCTTCTGGATCTCCCTGCGCCACGCCGGGGCCGCGGTCTTCGGCTTGAACTGCGCCCTGGGCGCCACGGCCATGCGGCCGTACATCACGGAGATCGCCGCGGTGGCCGACACCCTGGTCTCGGCCCACCCCAACGCCGGCCTGCCCAACGAGCTGGGGGGCTACGACGAGACCCCCGCGCAGATGGCCGCCATCATGGGCGAGTTCGCCGCGGCCGGCCTGCTGAACATCGCCGGCGGCTGCTGCGGCACCGGCCCGGAGCACATCCGGGCCATCGCCGAGGCGGTGGCAGGGCACGCGCCCCGGCGCGTCCCGGCGCCGCGCCGGGGCACCTTCCTGGCCGGCCTCGAGCCCCTGGTGATCGACGACGAATCGCTGTTCGTGAACGTCGGCGAGCGCACCAACGTCGCCGGCAGCAAGCGCTTCGCCCGCCTGATCCGCGACGGGGCCATCGAAGAGGCTCTGGAGGTAGGGCGCCAGCAGGTGCGCGGCGGCGCCCAGATCGTCGACGTCAACATGGACGACGCCATGCTGGACGCGCCGGCGGCCATGGCCACGTTCCTGAACGTGCTGGCCGGCGACCCGGAGATCGCCCGCGTGCCGGTGATGATCGACTCCAGCGACTGGACCGTGCTCGAGGCCGGGCTGCAGCGCATCCAGGGCAAGGGCGTGGTCAACTCCATCAGCCTCAAGGACGGCGAGGCCGAGTTCCGCCGGCGCGCCCGGCTGGTGCGGCGCTACGGTGCGGCCGCCGTGGTCATGGCCTTCGACGAGCAGGGCCAGGCCGACACCCTCGAGCGCCGCCGCGAGGTGATCGGCCGGGCCTGGCGCATCCTCGTCGACGAGGAGGGCTTCCCGCCCGCGGACGTGATCTTCGATCCGAACGTCTTCGCCGTCGCCACCGGCCTGGCCGAGCACGACCGCTACGCCCTGGACTTCCTGGAGACCTGCCGCTGGATCAAGGAGACCCTGCCCGGCGCCCTGGTCTCCGGCGGCATCAGCAACCTCAGCTTCTCGTTCCGCGGCAACGACACGGTGCGCGAGGCCATGCACTCGGCCTTCCTCTACCACGCCGTCGCCGCGGGCCTGGACCTGGGGATCGTCAACGCCGGGCAGCTGACGGTGTACGAGGAGATCGACCCGGAACTGCTCGGGGCGGTGGAGGACGTGCTCTTCGCGCGCCGACCCGACGCCACCGAGCGGCTGACGGCCATCGCCACCCGCACCACCGGCGGCAAGGCCGACAAGGCGGCCGACCTGGCCTGGCGCCGCCTGCCGGTGGCCGAGCGCCTGGCCCACGCCCTGGTCACCGGCGACGGGGAGTTCGTCGAGCAGGACACCCTCAAGGCCCTGGCGGACGCGCCCGGCCCCCTGGAGGTGATCGAGGGCCCGCTGATGGCGGGCATGGAGCGCGTCGGCGACCTCTTCGGCGCCGGCAAGATGTTCCTGCCCCAGGTGATCCGCTCGGCGCGGGTCATGAAGCGCGCCGTCGCGGTGCTCGAGCCGTACCTGGAGGAGCGCCGGCAGGCGGCCGCGTCGGCCCAGGGCAAGGTGCTGCTGGCCACGGTCAAGGGCGACGTGCACGACATCGGCAAGAACATCGTGGGCGTGGTCCTGGGCTGCAACAACTACGAGGTCATCGACCTGGGGGTGATGGTGCCGGTGGACCGCATCATCGCCGAGGCCAAGGCGCGGGCCGTGGACATCGTCGGGCTCAGCGGCCTGATCACCCCCTCCCTGTCGGAGATGGTGCACGTGGCGCAGGAGATGCAGCGGGCGGGCCTGGAGGTGCCGCTGCTGATCGGCGGGGCCACCACCAGCCGCATGCACACGGCGGTCAAGATCGCCCCCTTCTACGCGCCGGGGGTGATCCACGTGCTGGACGCCTCGCGGGCCGCGGGCGTGGTCGGCCAGCTCATCAACCCGGCCACCCGCGCGGCCGCCGTCGCCCGCGTGCAGGCCGAGTACGAGCAGGTGCGGCGCGACCGCGCCGACGCCCAGGACCGCAAGCAGCTGCTGCCGCTGGCCGAGGCCCGCGCCAACGCGCCCGCGGTGGACTTCGCCGACCACCGCCCCGAACCGCCGGTGCGGCCGGGAGTGCACCCGGCGACCCCGGACCTGGCGGACCTGCGGCCCCTGATCGACTGGACCCCCTTCTTCCACACCTGGCGCCTGCCGGGCCGGTACCCGGCCATCCTGGACGACCCGGAGGTGGGCCCGGAGGCCCGCCGCCTGCTGGCCGACGCCGAGGCCCTGCTGGACCGCTGCGCCGCCGACGGCAGCCTGGCCGCCCGGGGCGTGGCGGGCCTGTGGCCGGCCGCCCGCGACGGGGACGACGTGCTGGTCTACGCCGACGAGGGCCGCACCGCCGTGGTGCGCCGCGTGCCCTTCCTGCGCCAGCAGCGGCGCAGCCACGGCGGCCGCCCCAACCACAGCCTGGCCGACTTCGTCGCCCCGGTGGGCGGCCCGGCCGACTGGCTGGGGGCCTTCGTGGTCTCGGTGCACGGCGCCGGCGCCCTGGCCGTGGCGGCCGAACAGGCCGGCGACGACTACGGCTCCATCCTGGCCAAGGCGGTGGCCGACCGCCTGGCCGAGGCCGCTGCGGAGTGGCTGCACCTGCAGGTGCGCCGCAGCTGGTGGGGCTACGCGCCGGACGAGGATCTGGACAACGGGACGCTCATCGCCGAGGGCTACCGGGGCATCCGCCCCGCGCCCGGCTACCCCGCCTGCCCCGAGCACCTGGCCAAGCGCTGGATCTTCGCGCTCCTGGACGCCGAGGCCGCCACGGGCGCCGCCCTGACCGAGAACTGCGCCATGACGCCGGCCGCCAGCGTCGCCGGCTGGTACTTCGCCCATCCGCAGGCGCGCTACTTCGGCATGGGCCGCCTGGGCCGCGACCAGGTGGCCGACTGGGCCGCCCGTGCGGGCATCACCGAGGACGAGGCCGCGCGCTGGCTGGCGCCGAACCTGGACTGACCCGGAGAGGACACCATGCACGTCACCGAGCACCTGGACCGCGCCCGGAGCACCCTGTTCAGCTTCGAGATCATCCCGCCGCCGCGGGGGGGCACGGTGCGCGACGTCATCGCCATGGTGGAGCAGGTGCTGCCCATGCAGCCGCCCTTCATCGACGTGACCAGCCACAGCGCCGAGGCGGTCTACGACGAGCTCCCCGACGGCACCATCAAGCGGCGAGTGCGCAAGAAGCGCCCCGGCACCATCAGCATCTGCGGCATCATCCAGAACCGCTGGGGCATCGACACCGTGCCCCACCTGCTGTGCACCGGCTTCACCCGCGAGGAGACCGAGGACGCGGCCATCGAGCTGGCCTACCTGGGCATCCACAACGTGCTGGCCATCCGGGGGGACGAGTCCAACTACGCCAAGGCCCTGGCCCAGGGGCGCACGCCCAACCTCCACGCCGCCGACCTGGTGGCGCAGCTGGCGGACCTGGGCCGCGGCCGCTACCTGGACGAGCTGGTGGGCAGCGAGCCCATCCGCTTCTGCGTGGGCGTGGGCGGCTACCCCGAGAAGCACATCGAGGCGCCCAACCTCTCCACCGACATCCGCAACCTGAAGGCCAAGGTGGATGCCGGCGCCGACTACGTGGTCAGCCAGATGTTCTTCGACAACGCCGACTACCTGGACTGGCTGGCCCGCTGCCGCCAGGCGGGCATCACCGTGCCCATCATCCCGGGCATCAAGCTCGTCGACAGCGTGCGCCAGCTGACCAGCCTGCCCAAGCACTTCCACGTCTCGATCCCCGACGAGCTGGTGGACGAGATCACCGCCAGCCCCGCCCACGTCAGGGAGATCGGCCGCCGCTGGGGCCGGCGCCAGGTGGAGGGCCTGATCGCGGCGGGGGCCGAGTGCATCCACTTCTACGTGATGAACGACGCCGGCCCCGTGGTGGAGATGCTCCAGGACCTGGCCTGAGGTCGGGGCAATCGCCCCTTGCGCCCCCGGCGCCCCCATAGTACCGTCGGCCGGCCAGCGGCACGGACGCGGCCGGCACGGTCACGGAAGGGCTTCGGGAAGGCATCCATGAGCGCCGACGGACAGGTCCGCCGTCTCCTCCTGCTGCACGAGGAACCGCAGTTCGCCGAGCATCTGCGGAGCCTGCTGTCCGCATCGCGCCGGGCCTGCTTCCGTGTGGCCCACTACACCCACCTCAAGGACGCCCTGGCCCACCTGGCCGTCAGCCCGGTGGACCTGGTGCTGGCCGGTCCCCGTCCCGCCGACGCCGCGCTGGAAACGGCCATCGCCCGCCTGGGCGCTGCGGTCCCCGAGATCCCCGTGGTCGCGGTGCTGCACGGCCACGGCCAGCAGCCGCGGGAGGCCGCCCTGCGGGCCGGGGCGATGGAGTGCCTGGACGCGGCCGACACCAGCGTCGAGCTGTGGGTGCGCACCTTCGCCTGGTGCCGCCGCGAGATGGAGGTCAGCCGCGAACTGGCCCGGGCCACCGCGCGCCTGGACTGGTTGACCCACATGGACGCCCTGACCGACGTGCTGAACCGCAGGGGCCTGGAGCGGGCCATGATGCAGGAACTGGCCCGCACCCGGCACGACGGGCGGGAGCTGGTGGTGGTCCTGGTGGACCTGGACGACTTCTCCCGGCTGAACGCCGCCCTCGGCCACGGCGTGGGCGACCTGGTGCTGGTGGGGGCCGCCCGCCGCATCGTCGACGCCGCCGGTCCCGGCGCGCTGGTGGGCCGCTGCGGCGCCGACCGCTTCATCGTCGTGCTCCCGGACGCGGACCTGGCCGCGGGCGGGGACGTGGCCGAGCGCATCCGCCTGGCCGTCTCCCGGGACGTGATCCGCGCCGGCGACCACACCCTGACCACGACGGCCAGCCTGGGCGTGACGGCCATCGAGCCGGACTCCCTGTCCTTCGACGAGGTGATGGCCAAGGTCCACTTCGCCCTGCAGCTGGGGCGCCGGCCCGGGGGCAACAACGTGTCCCGCCCCGCCGCCGTGGGTCGGGTGGGCCGGCTGCTGCCGCCGGAGGCCGATCCGCAGACCATGCGCGCGCTGCTGCGGGGCGAGGGCCTGCGCGTGGCCGCCCAGCCCATCGTCAACCTCGCCGACGGCCGCATCGTCTCGCGGGAGATGCTGATACGCGGGCCGGCGGGCCCGCTGGAGCGCCCGGACGACCTGTTCCGCTTCTGCCAGGAGCAGGACATCCTGGTGGCGGTGGACCTGCGCTGCCTGACCCGCTGCGCGGCGGCCGCCCGCGCCGGCGGCGACACGCGCTACCACGTGAACATCATGCCCGCGACCCTGCTGCAGACCCCGACGGCCGAGCTGGTGCGCGTCCTGCGCCTGAGCGCCGACTACGGGCATTGCTGCCTGGAGATCAGCGAGCAGCAGCTGCTGGGCGACCCCACGGTGCTCGTGCCCCGGGTGCGGGAGCTGCAGGCCGCCGGCATCCGCATCGCCATCGACGACGTCGGCTTCGGCAACAGCTGCCTCGAGGGGCTGGTGATGCTGCAGCCCCAGGTCATGAAGATCGACAAGCGCATGGTCCGGGGGCTGGCCCAGGATTCCGAGCTGCGCCGCGGCCTGAACCGCCTGCTGATGGTCGCCGACGTGCTGGGGGCCGAGGTCGTGGCCGAGGGCATCGAGGGCGGCGACGACTACGACGTGCTGCTGGAGCTGGGCGTGCGCTTCGGCCAGGGCTTCCTGTTCGGCCCGCCGCGGCTGGTGGGGGCGGCCGCAGCGCGGGTCAGCGGGACGGCGGACCTGCAGGACCCGCCGGAAGACGCCGCCGGGGCCTGACCACCCTCGACCCGAAAGGCGGCTGCCTCCATGTTCGCCATCGATCCGAACCTTTTGCCGCCGCTGATCTTCCTGGCGCGCGTGACCGACGTGACCCTGGGCACCCTGCGCACCATCGCCGTGGTGGGCGGCCGGGGTGTCACCGCCTCGGTGCTGGGTTTCTTCGAGGTCAGCATCTGGATCACGGTCATCACCCAGGTGATGCAGCACCTGGACAACCCCTGGACCATGCTGGGCTGGGCCCTGGGCTTCGCCACCGGCAACGCCGTGGGCATCGTCATCGAGCGGCGCCTGGCCATGGGCCATCTGGTGGTGCGCGTCATCAGCCGCGAGCGCGGCCCCGACGTGGCGGCCGCCCTGCGCGTCCTCGGCCAGCGGGTGACCGAGTTCACCGGGCACGATCCGGACGGCGACGTGGCCCTGCTGTACGCGGTGGTCCCGCGGGGCGAGTTGCGCCGCCTGGCCGCCGCCGCCCGGGGGATCGACCCCGAGTGCGTGGTGGTGAGCGAGGACGTGCGCGGGTTCGAGGCCGCCGTGCGGCCCACGGTCACCCACCGCGGCGGTTGGCGCTCCCGCAGCAAGCGCAAGTAGGCTCGTCCCTCAGCCGGCCAGGCCGCCCACCTCGGCCTCGACGACCGCGAGCACCTCGCACGAGCGCACGAGTTCCCGCATGGCCGTGTGGTCCGGGTACAGGGAGCGGTCCTCGTCCAGGTAGGCCACCGTTTCGCGGATGCGCCGCCGCGCCGCCTGCACGCCGCGCCCCGGGCTGAAGTCCCGGCAGTCCAGGGCCTGGGCCGCGGCCATCAGCTCGATGCCCAGCACGCCCCGGGCGTTCTCCAGGATCTGGCCGTTCTTGATGGCCGTGTTCATGCCCATGGACACGAAGTCCTCCTGGTCGGCCGCCGCCGGGATCGAGGCCACCGCCGCCGGGGTGCACAGCATGCGCTGCTCGACGATCAGGCTGTCGGCGGTGTACTGGCTGAGCATCATCCCGCTGAACATGCCCGCGCCCCGGGTCAGGAAGGCCGGCAGCCCCGCGGACAGGGCCGGATTCAGCAGCCGGTTCAGGCGCCGCTCCGACAGCACGCTCACCATGGTCACGGCCTGGCCCGCGCCTTCCATGGGCAGGGAGACGGGCGTGCCCTGGAAGTTGGCGCCCGTCAAGGTCACCTCGTCCTCGGGGAAGAAGATGGGGTTGTCGCCCACGCCGTTCAACTCGATCTCCACCTGGCTCCTCGCCCAGGCCACCGCGTCGTGGGCGGCGCCGATCACCTGCGGCGTCGAGCGCATGGAGTAGGCGTCCTGCACCCGGGTGCGCACCTTGCCCGTGGCCAGGTCGCTGCCCTCGATGCACCGGCGGATGGCCGCGGCGCTGCGCACCGCGCCCCGGAAGCCGCGCACCTCGTGCAGGCGGCTCTCGTACGGCCTCAGGTTGGCCAGCAGCGCCTCCAGGGACATGGCCGCGGCGATCTCGGCCTGACGCAGCCAGCGGTCCATGTCCCACAGGTGGATGGCGCTCATCGCGGTCAGCAGGTTCGAGCCGTTGATGGTGGCCAGGCCGTCGCGCGCGGCCAGCCCCGGCGGCGTGATGCCCGCCCGGGCCAGGGCCTCGGCCCCGTCCAGCAGCTCGCCCTTGTAGTACGCCCGGCCCTCGCCCAGCAGCAGCAGGGCGATCTGGGCCATGGGCGCGAGGTCGCCGCAGGCGCCGACGGAGCCCTGCTGGCAGACGAAGGGCGTGACGCCCCGGTTGAGCATCTCCACCAGGGTCAGCGTGATCTCCGGCCGGCAGCCCGAGTTGCCGTGGGCGTGGACGTTGATCCGGGCGGCCATGGCCCCGCGCACGTACTCCACCGGCGCGGGGTCGCCGATCCCCGCGGCGTGG
>JBHEPC010000188.1:0-2990 GCA_046260475.1 Candidatus Krumholzibacteriia bacterium
ACGTAAAGATAGGTGCCATTGGCGATCTCGTCGCCCTCGGCGTCCCGGCCGTCCCAGGCCAGGATGCCCGGGCCCGCCCCGGCGAGGCGTTCGTGCACCGAGCGGATCCGCCGCCCCGCTACCGTGTAGATATCCCATCGCACTGCCATCGGGTCGCTCAACTCGAAAACGAGCCGGCACGGCCCCGCGGTGGGGTTGGGGAACACGCTGATCGGGCCCAGGTCGGCCGCCCCCGCGGCCCCCAGGGCGAAGCTGAGGGTGTCGCTGCCCACGTTGCCCAGGGCGTCGGCGGCGTAGAGCGCGGCCGTGTGCCGCCCAGGCGCCAGGTCCGATGGCAGGCCGAAGGCCAGCCGCCCTCTGGTGTAGCTGTCCGGGTCGTAGGCGAAGGACGCGGTCACGTTGGTCATGAAGCCCGAGTCGTCGAACTCCAGCAGGATCGAGTTGCCCGGGCTGGTGCCCAGCATGGCGATGCCGCTGCTGTCGGCCAGCACCGCCTCCAGCACGTCGCCGGGCTGCACGCGGGTCGCCTCGTCGGCGAACGCAAGGGTGATGGCCGGGCCCAGGACGTCGTCGGCAGGGCCGGTGCCGCCGGAGACGACGGGGACGCGGTCGACGGCGCTGTGGTCGCCGTCGGTGCTGCGGATGATCGCGCGCACGCGGCCCCGCTCGCCCAACCCGAGCTGGAGCGGCGCCTTGAACGGGATCTCCAGGTCCCCCGCCCCCACGCTGCCGGAGCCGCGGAAGACGGGGGCGCCGTTGGCGAACCAGGGCAGGAAGCCGGTCGCTTCCCAGCGGAGCTCGCCGGGGCGCAGCGGATCCGGCACCTGGGTGTAGAGGTCGATGCCGGTGGCCATATCGGAGTCGCTCACCTCGAGGTCGTAGGCGACGCCGGCGACGCCGGCCGCCGCCACGACGGCGCGATGCAGCTGGCCCGTGCGCAGGGTGTCCAGCGAGGCCGCCGCGAAGGCCAGGGAATCGTCGGGGTGGGGCAGCGTGGTCGCGGGATCGCCCGTCAGGTTGTAGCGCTGGGAATTGTCCCGCAGGCCGACCGAAACCATCGACGCCTTGCCCAGGCGCAGGGCCTCGCCCAGGCTGCGCTCCGGGTCGACGCCGCGGCCGGGGTAGAGGTTGGCGTAGAAGGCGTTCGAGAAGATCTCGTTCGAGGTGACGAAGCTGACCTGGCTGGCGCAGATGGCCGCGATGGCGCCGCCGCCGGACGCGGCCACGAACTGCTCGGCCATGCTGCGGCGCACCAGGCTGTCGTAGACGCCGACGTCGCAGCTGAAGGCCAGGAACACGAAACGCTGCATGCCGTTGTTCATGCCGGCGATGTCCTGGGAGCGGAAGATCTGCTCGTCGGCGAGGTTGTCCTCGGCGCCGTGCCCCACGTAGTAGTACATCGTGGCCCCGGTGCCGAGGACCGCGTTGATCTCGGCCCGGACTGCGGGTTTGATGCGCGAGCCCGGCGGGAACGGGTAGGCGGCGGCGTAGATCTTGACGACGTCCACCGCCTGCGGCACGTAGTTCTCGGCCAGCACTTCCGCCTGGCGGGTATGCCGCGGCTCGATGCTGCTGCCCAGGGGATACGGGTACCCGGGGATGTTCGCGTCGTCCGCGACCAGGACGACCCGGTTGCGCCAGGTGCCGGTCACGGGGAAACGGTCGTAGGCGATGGCGCGGTCGACCATGTCCCGTGCCTCGGCGGGAGTCAGGGCCGGGAGCCGGCCGCAGGCGACGTCAGGCACGTCGTAGTCGATGTAGCCCACCACGTTCACGGCGTCGAACGAGACCAGGCCGTCGTCGGACGCATAGGGCGAGGCGTAGGGATAGGTGGGATTGCCGGGGAACTCCGTGCGGATCTGCGTCGGCACGAGGTCGGCGAGTTCGACGTACGGCGTCTTGTTCTTCCAGTTGCGCGGATCGCGGCTGGCGTTGCCCAGCAGGCAGGCGTAGCGCAGGCGCTGCCCGCCCTGCTCGTAGACCCAGTGCAGGTAGTCGCGGATCGCGCGCCAGTCCTTCTGGCCGCCGGCGAAGTTGTCGTAGATGTCGTCGACCAGGACGGCCGCCGCCGCCGGCGAAGCCACGCCCGGGACCGCGGTCGTACGGTAGTCGGCCAGGTCCTCGGCCGCGTTGATGAAACCCTCGGGAGCGACGACCACGTGGTCGAGCTGGACGGGCCGGCTGCGCAGGTCTACCGGTTGCACGCGCCGGCCCGCGGCCGGGCGCTGCAGGTCGCCGCGCCGCGCCGCCACGAAATGCCGGTCCAGGCCCGGGTCCCGCGACAGCCCGTACGTCACCTGGCCGGTGCCCGGGGTGCCGGCCAACGCCAGGGCGGAGTCGGGCACCGAGACGTCCCACAGCAGCAGGTCGGCCGGCACGGCCGCGGCGACCCGCAGGTCCGCAGCCGTCGCCGGAGCGGGCACGTCGTCGCCCCACAGCGCGAACTCCAGCGGCCCGCGGCCGTCGCCGACGTCCAGCCGCGTGGCGGCCATGACGCCGAAGCTGTCCAGGGCCAGCAGCTGGCCGTCACCGGTCAGGGCGTTGCGCAGGGTCAGGGAGTTCTGGCCCGCGACGGCGGCGGTGCTCTCGCCGCGGACCCGCAGCCGCACGCTGTCCTGCTGCGTGCTCGACGAGAACGCGAGAGTCGCGGCGCCGGCCTGGTCGCCGTTGAGCCAGGCTTCGGCCGCGTAGCTGGCCGGCCAGCGGGCCGCCCGCACCTCGACCGAGAACCGCGCCGCCGCCCCGGGTACCGGATTGCGCAGCGTGAAGGTCTCGGTGCGCGAGCTGGTGATGGTGTTGGCCCAGACGAAATTGTCCTCGACCAGGCCGACGTCCTCCAGCACCTGCTCCTCGCGGTGCAACCGCACCATCCCCGCCGTCAGCGCCGGCGCCTCCAGCGCCGGCGCGGCCACCGGCAGCACGCGCTTCGGCGCGCCCGGCAACGGGCTCGGCACCGCGTCACCCTCCCACGTCAGCCAGTAGACCGCCGT
>JBHEPC010000226.1:0-7319 GCA_046260475.1 Candidatus Krumholzibacteriia bacterium
GATCTTATATGAGATCACGGCCCCACGGCGGGCCGGTCCGCGAACCACGAGCCGAACCCGGGAGAGACGACCATGACGCGCCCGATCATCCCCGCGACCGCCCTCATCGTGATCCTCCTCGCCCTGGCCGGATGCAACGGCAACGGCGGGGGCGAGGCCAAGCAGGATGACGCCCAGGTGGCGGCCAGCCTGAACCAAGGCCCCAAGGCAGCCGAGAGCATGACCCTCGACACCGCGCTGGCGTCCTGGGGCGAGCAGCTTTTCAAGGACAAGGCCTGCGTCACCTGCCACGCCGTGGGCGAGCGGAAGCAGGGCCCGGACCTGGCCGGGGTGGCCGACCGCCGCACCGAGCGCTGGCTCAAGCGTCAGATCATGGATCCGGAGTGGATGCTCAAGCACGACCCCATCGCCCGCGGCCTGATGGCCGAGTACGCCCTGCAGATGGCCAACCAGCAGGTCAAGGACGCCGAGGCCAACGCCCTGATCCAGTACCTGCTGCGCGAGACCGTGGCCGGCCGCTAGGCCGGACCTGCCGCTACCCTTTCGGAAGGAGACCCGGATGCGTCGATTCCCCACCCCGCGCGCGGGCCTAGGCCTGACCCTGGCCCTGGCCTTGGCTGCGACGGCATTCCTCTTGGCGGCCTGCGGCGGCGGCAACGGCGGCGGCTCCGCCGGCGCGACCGGCGACGCCGCCCAGCGCGTCTACGTGGCCCCCGGCGAGTACGACGACTACTACGCCTTCCTCTCGGGCGGCCACTCGGGCCAGGTGTTCGTGTACGGGCTGCCCAGCGGCCGCCACCTGAACACCATCCCGGTGTTCACGCCCGAATCGGCCAGCGGCTGGGGCTACGACGAGGATTCGAAGGCCATGCTGGGCGGCTTCCTCTGGGGCGATGCCCACCACCCCGGCCTCTCGGAGACGGACGGCGACTACGACGGCCGTTGGTTGTTCATCAACGACATGGCCAACGCCCGCATCGCCCGCATCGACCTGGACGTGTTCAAGACGAAGCAGATCATCGGGCCGCTGCCGAACGTCTCGGCCAACCACGCCTCGACCTTCGTGACCGAGAACACCGAGTACGTGTTCGCCGCCAGCCGCTTCTCGGCGCCGGTGCCGAACACGTACCAGTCCATCACCGACTACAAGAACAAGTTCAACGGCGTGATCGCCGCGGTGGCGATCGGCCAGGACGGCACCATGGCGCTGGACTTCGAGGTGCTGACGCCGCCCTTCCACTGGGACAAGTCCGACGCGGGCAAGGGCCCCAGCCACGGCTGGGTGTTCTTCAGTTGCTACAACTCCGAGCAGGCCTACACCAAGCTCGAGGTCAACGCGAGCCAGAACGAGCGCGACTTCATCGCCGCCCTGGACTGGCGCAAGGGCCGGGAGGCGATAGCCGCGGGCAAGTTCAAGCTGATCGAGGGGGCCAAGGTCATCGACCCCGCCCAGGTGCCGGGCCTGATGTACCTGCTGCCGACGCCCAAGTCGCCCCACGGCGTGGACATCGACCCTTCGGGCACGCGCATCATCGGCAACGGCAAGCTGGCCGCGGTGACCGTCGTGCACAGCTTCGAGAAGTTCCAGCAGGCGATCGCGGACAAGGATTTCATCGGCGAGTTCGGCGGCATCCCCGTGGTGCGGTACGAGGCCACGCGCGTGGCCGAGGTGCCGGTGGGCCTGGGGCCCCTGCACACCCAGTTCGACGGCCGCGGCTTCGCCTACACGAGCCTGTTCCTGGACAGCCAGGTCGCCAAGTGGAGCCTGGAGACCTACGAGGTGGTCGACAAGGTGGACGTGCACTACAGCATCGGCCACCTGACCGCCAGCGAGGGCGACACGAAGCACCCCACGGGCGAGTGGCTGCTGGCGCTGAACAAGATCTCCAAGGACCGCTTCCTGCCCATGGGGCCCACCCACCCGGAGGGCGCGCAGCTGATCGACCTGACGCGGCCGACCATGGAGCTGATCCTGGACATCCCCACCTACATGGAGCCCCACTACGGGCAGATCATCAAGGCCGACAAGCTGATCCCCAACGTCAAGGTGATCTTCCCCATCGAGGAGAACCACCATCCGCGCCGGGTGCTGAACGAGGCCGAGACCAGCATCACCCGCGAGGGCAAGGACGTCCATGTGACCATGGTGGCGGTGCGCACCCACTTCCACCCCGACACCCTGACCATCGACCTGGGCGAGACCGTGTACTTCCACGTGACCAACGTCGAGCAGGACCGGGACATCGCCCACGGCTTCGGGATCCTGCGCAGCAACGTGGACTTCCAGATCGAGCCGGGGGAGACCAAGACGGCGAAGTTCACGCCGGACAAGCCGGGCATCTATCCGTTCTACTGCTCGAACTTCTGCTCGGCGCTGCATCAGGAGATGCAGGGCTACCTGGCGGTGCGGCCGTGACCGACGCGGGGACGCGTCAGCCGGCGGGCGGGGAGGCGGCGCAGGCCGGCTCCCCGCTGCGCCGGCTGCTGGGCTACGCGGGGGGCCGCCTGCAGGCGTGGCAGCGCCTGCTGGTGGCCGCGGTGGCGGTGGCGCTGCTGCCGGTGATGTTCTGGCCGGTGCTGCCGGTCTGGCGCATCCACATGGTGGCGCCCCAGTACCGCGAGGGCCTGGAGATGCGCATCCATGTCGACGACGTCAAGGGCGACCTGCGCAACATCAACATCCTGAACCACTACATCGGCATGAAGCAGATCTCGGCGGAGAACTTCCCCGAGTTCTCCTACCTGCCCCGGACCCTGACCATCTTCGGCGTGGTGGCCCTGCTGGCGGCCGCGGTGGGCCGGCGCTGGCTGGCGCTGCTGGGTTGGCTGGGTTTCGCGGTCTTCGGCACGGTGATGATGCTGCACTTCGCGGGCTGGCTGCATGACTACGGCACCGACCTGGACCCCAAAGCGGCGCTGGACTTCGGGGCCTTCACGCCGCCGCTGTTGGGGACCAAGGTCCGGGGCAACTTCGTGGTCAGCTCGTGGCCCCATTGGGGCGGCTACATTCTCTTCCTGGCCGGCCTGCTGGGGCCGCTGCTGGCGGCGGCCGACCTGTGGCGGTGGCGGCGGCGGCGCGGCGCAGGCACGGCGGCGGCTGCTGCGGCTGCGCTGCTGGTAGCCGCGTGCAGCGTCCTGGCACCCGGCGGCATCCGGGCCGCCGAGTTCGTCGATTTCCGGCCGCCGCCGCAAGTGAACCCCCTGCAGGAGCTGGTGGCGGCGGCCGCGCCGGGGGACACGCTGCGCCTGCCGGCGGGCGTGTTCGCCGGGCAGCTGACGGTCGATCGCCCCCTGGTCCTGCTGGGCACCCCGGCCACGGTGCTAGACGGCGAGGGCCGCGGCACCGTGGTGGTGGTCAAGGGGGCGGGCACGGTGCTGCGCGGCTTCACGGTCCAGGGCAGCGGCTACGATCTGCTGCTGGACGACGCGGCCGTGCTGCTGGACGAGGCGGACGACGTCCTGGTCGAAGGTCTGGCAATCCTCGACACCAACCACGGCGTCTACGTGCGCAACGCGCGGCTGCCGGTGATCCGCGGCTGCCGGCTGGTCGGCCGCCGCGGCACGGTCGACGAGGAGAACCACGGCAACGGCATCCACATCTGGCACGCGGTGGGGGCACGCATCGAGGGCAACGACGTGGCCGCCCACCGCGACGGCATCTACCTCTCGTTCGCCGACAGCGCCACCGTGATCGGCAACGTCTTCCATGGCCAGGACCGCTTCGGCCTGCACTCGATGTACAGCCAGCGCAACGTGATCACCCGCAATCTGTTCACCGCCAACACGGCCGGCACGGCGCTGATGTTCAGCAACCGCATGCTGATGGAAGGCAACCTGTTCGCCCACAACCGGGGCCACCGCACCTACGGCTTGCTGCTGCGCGACTGCAGCGACTCCCGCTTCGTGCACAACCGGCTGATCGACAACACCGTGGGCCTGTTCCTGGACGGCTCGAACCGCAATTTGTTCGAAGAGAACACCATCAGCGAGTCGGGCTGGGGCCTGATCGCCTACAGCAGCTCCGAGGAGAACGTGTTCACCCGCAACAACTTCCTGGACAACGACTACCAGGTGTCCCTGGACATGCGCCGCACCCGCAACCGCCTGCACCAGGACGGCGTGGGCAACCACTGGAGCGATGCCCGCCCCTACGACCTGGACGGCGACGGCCGGGGCGATGTGCCCCACCAGCCGGTCGGGTTCTTCGCCTTCGTCAGCAAGCAGTTCCCTGACCTGACGGTGTTCGCCGGCTCGCCGGCGGTCGTCGCCCTGGACCTGGCCCAGCGCTCGCTGCCGGCTTTGCAGCTGACCGAGCTGGCCGATCCCCACCCCCTGCCCCGGCCCGTGCCGCTGCCCGCCTACGCCGGGCCGCCGCTGCCCGAGGGCCGCCGCCCGGAGCAAGGCGCCCATCTGCCCCTGGCCCTGGCCTCTTTGGCCACCGCCGGCTGCGGCCTGGTGGTGCTGCGGGGCAGGCGATGATCCGCGCCGAAGCCCTGGTCAAGCGCTACGGCCCGGTGCACGCCCTGCGCGGCGTGGCGTTCACCGTGGCCCGGGGCGAGACCTTCGGCATCATCGGCCCCAACGGCGCCGGCAAGACCACGCTGCTGAAGGTGTTGCTGGGGCTGGTGCGCCCGGACGCGGGGACCGTGGCCATCGACGGCGTGGACCTGGCCGCCGATCCGGTGCGCCTGCGCCGCGCCGTGGGTTACGTGCCCCAGCGCGACGGTTTCGACGAGGGCGCCACCGGGCGCGAGGCCCTGGCGTTCCTGGCCCGCCTGCGCGGCGTGCCCGCAGCCGAGGTGGCCGCCCGCGCCCGCAGCGTGGGGGTCGAGGCGCTGCTTGACCGACCTGTGGGTACATTGTCCGGAGGCCAGCGCCAGCGCCTGAGCGTGGCCGCCTCCCTGCTGGGTGATCCGCCGGTGCTGCTGTTGGACGAACCGACAGCGAGCCTGGACCCGCGGGCGACGGCCGCGTTCCGCGCCCTGGTCGCCGAGCTGGCCGCCGCCGGCCGCACCATCGTGCTGTGCTCGCACCTGCTGGACGACGTGGAGCGCCTGTGCAGCCGGGTGATGGTGCTGCTGGACGGCAAGGTGGCGGCGATCGAGACGGTGGACCGCCAGGCGGCCGCGCGGCCCCGCAGTGGGCTGGAGGCGCGGTTCCTGGCGGCGGTCGGAACCGAGGAGGATGACGATGAAGACGACGATGCCTAAAACCATCCTGGCCCTGGTGGCGGTATCCCTGGTGGCGGTGGCCCTGCTGGCCGGCTGCGGCGGCGGCAACGCCGACGGCCCGCCCGACCTCTCGGACGCCGACCTGCGCTGCACCGCCTGCGGCATGGCCGTGACCGACCCGAAGTTCGCCGCGGCCATCCGCACCACCGGCGGCGGGGTCGAGGCCTACGACTCCATCGAGTGCCTGGTGGGGGACCTGCGCACCCGCACCGGCGAGCGCGCCCCGGCCGGGATCTGGCTGAGCGACCTGCCCTCGGGCGAGCTGCATCCGGCCGCGGCGATGACCGTCGTGCTGGCCGACTTCCCCTCGCCCATGGGCGGCGGCTACGCCGCGTTCCTGTCGGCCGAGACGGCGGCGGCCGAAGCCGCGCGCCGCGGCGGCGTGGCAGGCCCGCTGGCGGAATTCGTGGCCGGCAACCTGCGCCGCCCCGCCGGCGAGACCGGGAGCGACCAGTGAAGCGCCTGGCCCTGGTCGGCGTGGCGGTCCTGGCCGCGGCGGTCGCGCTGGCGCTGCTGGCCGACCGCACGGGCCGCCACCACGAGAACGCGGCGCCGCCGCCGCCGCCGGTGCACCGCGCCGAGATCGAGCTGACGGCCGCGGGCATGGTCCCGCCCAAGCTGCGGGTGCCCAAGGACCACGAACTGCGGCTGCTGGTGCGCGCGGCACCCGACGCGCCCGAGGGCGTGCTGACGGTCAGCGGCTACACCGAGCTCGTCGACGGCGTGGGCATCGGCCCGGGCCTGGCGCGGGAGGTGGCGTTCCTGTGCAACCGCCCCGGCGACGACTTCGCCTTCGTGCTGGGCGGCCGCACCGTGGGCCGCCTGGAGGTCACCGGCAGCCACCTCGAAGAGGGGCACGAGTGAACGGTTGCCTGACCGTAGCCCGCGAAAGCCTGCGCCGGGTGGCCGCCGCCCGGGCGATCCTCCTGTTCGCGACGCTGTTCGCGGTCCTGGCCCTGGGTCTGAGCTACTTCGGCCTGGCCGGGCAACGGGCCGCCGGCTTCCAGGGCTTCGCCCGCCTGACCGGCAGCCTGCTGAACCTGGTGGTCTACGTGGTGCCCTTGATGGCCCTGATGGTGGGCACGACCGAGGTCGCCGGCCGCCTGCACCACTTGTCGGTGATCCTGGCCCAGCCGGTGGGCCGATCGGCGGTGCTGGCGGGCAGCTACCTGGGCGTCGCCGCCGCCCTGGCCGCCGCCCTGGTGATCGGCCTGGGAGCGGCGGGCGTGCTGGTGGGCCTGCAGTCGGGCGCGGGCACGGCCGCGGCCGGCGGGTTCGTCGTGCTGGTCGTGACGGCGCTGGCCCTGCTGCTGGCGTTCCTGGCGGTGGCCTACCTGCTGGGGGTGGTGTTCCTGGACCGGCTGCGCGCCATGGGCGCGGCGGTGGTGGTGTGGTTCGCGGCGGTGGTGGGGTACGACCTGGCGGTGATCGGGCTGAGTTCCCTGCTCAAGGGCGTGCCCCTGAAGTCGGTGCTGCTGCCGGCGATCCTGCTCAACCCGGTGGACCTGGGCCGCGTCGTGGTCACGTTGGCCGGCGGGCGCGGGGCCTTGTTCGGACCGGCGGGCGCCACCCTGGTGGATGTGTTCGGCCGGCCAGCGGGGGCGGTGCTGGCGGCCGGGGTGCTGGCGCTGCATGCCGTGCTGCCGCTGGTGGTGGCGGTGCTGGTGTTTCGGCGGCGGGATCTTTAGGTCGGGGGCTGCGGAGGGGCTGCACAGGGCCTGCGAGTGCCGGGTGGATGCCGGTGTGGCCGGCTTCATCGCGGGGGAGGCCGTGGGGATCCCCACATTTCCCCCGGGGGGTTTGTGGGGATCCCCACGATCCCCCCGGGGGGCCTTGCGGGGTGGCGTGGCTTCGGGTTCCCCGCCGGCGGCGCCATGCAGGGGGCACGGCCCGTGCTGGTCCGGTTTCTTCCCCGACTCCTGATAGCCCAACGTTGGTATGGCGCGGGCCGGGCGCACGCAAGGCCCTGACCAGCCGCAGAAACCCTGGCTCAGGCAGCCCTGGTTTCTCTTCCAGACGAATAGCCTCTTCCCATTAACGACACGACAAGGCCGACGATGCTCACGGCGATGAGGGGCGCCGCGAGGG
>JBHEPC010000248.1:0-8024 GCA_046260475.1 Candidatus Krumholzibacteriia bacterium
GGTAGAGGTGCTCCTCGATGACCTTGCCCAGCCGATGGATTTCATCAATGAAGACGGCGCGGCGCTCGACCTGCTCGCTCAACAGAGCGATCAGCTCGGCGGCGTTGCTGAAGGCCGGCCCGCTGGTCAGGCGGATCTCCAGGCCCATCTCGTGGGCGAGGATCTGGCTCAGCGTGGTCTTGCCCAGGCCCGGAGGGCCGTGCAGCAGCACGTGGTCCAGCACCTCGCCCCGCTGGCGGGCCGCGGTGATGAACACCCGCAGGTTGTCCTTGATGGCGTCCTGGCCCACGAAGTCGTCCAGGCTGCGCGGACGCAGGCTGCGGTCCGGCTCCACGTCCGGGTCCTGCTGGTGGGGATCGGTCAGCCTGTGCTCGTCCACCGGGATCCTTCCCGCGGCCGCCGGGCCGCTTCGCTCACAGGACGCGCAGGACGGCGCGCACCCAGGGCTCGGTCTGCTCGGCGCAGGCGGGGTCGGCCTCCCGCGCCTTGATCAGGGCCGCCTCGGCCCGGGCGGGCGGCAGGCCCATGGCCCCCAGCACCGCCAGGGCGTCGCCCAGACCGGCGCCGCCGGCCCGCGCCGCCTCGCCGCCCGGTCCCGGCGCGGCGCCCAGACGCTCGGGCACGCGCTGGCCCAGCTCGACCACCAGGCGCGCGGCGCTCTTCTTGCCGATGCCCGGCAGCGCGGCCAGGCCCTGCTCGTCCCCGCTGCGCAGCAGCAGGGCGAGCTGGGCCGCCGTCGTCCGCGACAGCATGCCCAGGGCCACCTTCGGGCCCACGCCCGCGACCGAGATCAGCAGCCGGAACATGGCGCGTTCCTCGAGGTCCGGAAACCCGTACAGGGACCAGCCGTCCTCGCGCACCGCCAAGTGGGTCCACAGGCGCACCGTCTGCCCCGGCGCGGGCATGCGCTCGGCGCCCAGGGCCGAGACGTGGACGTCCAGGCCGAGCCCGCCCACCGAGACCACGGCCTCGGTGCCGCCGGAGACCAGGATGCCGTCCACGAAGGCGAACATCGGCGTGGGTTCCTTTCCGGGGTCGATGGTACGCGGCGCCCGCCGCGGCCGCGCGCATTATCGCCCATGGCGGCCGGCCGCGCCAGCGGCGATGCGGCGCCGGTCAGGGCCGAGGCAGCCCGCCGGCGCCGCGCCCCGCGCGGCCCGCGTGGGCCAGGGCCACGGCCAGGGCGTCGCTCTGGTCCAGCGGCGGCTCGGCCCGCAGGCGCAAAAGGCGCATGACCATGAAGCGGACCTGCTCCTTGGCGGCGGCGCCGTTGCCGGTCAAAGCCAGCTTGATCTCCCGGGGCGCGTACTCGGCCACCGCCAGGCCCGCCTGGGCCCCGGCCAGCAGGATGGCGCCGCGGGCGTGGCCCAGGATCAGCGAGCTGCGCGGGTTGCGGGCGTTGAAGAGGTCCTCCACCGCCATGGCGTCGGGACGGTGCTCGGCGATGACCGCCGTCAGCGCGGCGTGGATCGCCAGCAGGCGCCCGGGCAGGGGCAGGTCGCGGCCGGCGCGGATCACGCCCCCGGCCAACATGTGCGCGACCGGCCCGGTGGCGATCACCCCGTAGCCGGTCGCGTGGGAACCGGGATCCACTCCCAAAACGATCATGGTGCGCCTGCCGCGCTCAGAGCTTCTCCTCGATCCGGGCCATCAGCTCATCGTCGATGTCGAAGTTGGCCGAGACCCGGGTGACGTCGTCCAGGTCGTCCATGTGGGTGAGCATCTTCATCAGGCCCAGGGCCTCGCTTTCGGCGACCTTCACGTAGGTCGTGGGCACCATGGCCAGCTCGGCCTCGACCACCTCCAGGCCGCCCGCGCGCAGGGCCTCGCCCACCGCGTGCAGGTCGCCCATGGCCGTGGTCACGGTGATGCCCCCGTCGTCGGCCTCCACGTCCTCGGCGCCGGCCTCGATCGCCGCCTCCATCACCCGGTCCAGGTCCGCCGGGCCGCCGTCGAGCCGGATCTGCCCCTTGCGGTCGAAGATGAACGACACGCAGCCGTTGGCGCCCAGGTTGCCGCTGTACTTGGTGAAGACGTGGCGCACCTCGGCCGTGGTGCGGTTCTTGTTGTCGGTGGCGCACTCGACGATCACCGCGACCCCGCCGGGACCGTAGCCCTCGTAGGTGATCTCCTCGATGATCGTGCCGTCGATCTCGCCCGTGCCCCGCTTGATCGCCTTGTCGACGGTGTCGTTGGGCACGTTGTTGGCCCGGGCGCCGGTCACCGCCGCCCGCAGGCGGGGGTTGGCGGCGGGGTCGCCGCCGCCGTGGCGCGCGGCGATGGTCAGCTCGCGGATCAGGCGCGCGAACACCTTCGCCCGCTTGGCGTCCTGGGCGCCCTTGCGGTGCTTGATGTTCGCCCATTTGGAATGACCGGACATCGTCGGCCCTCCTACTCGTCCTCGGTGCGGTGCTTCTTGTAGTGGTCCACCAACCGCGCCTGGACGTCGCTCGGGACCTCGGCGTAGTGGGAGAACTCCATGGTGAAGGTGCCCGTGCCCTGGGTGAAGGAGCGCAGGCTGGTGGCGTACTGGTAGAGTTCGTCCTCGGGGACGTTGGCGGTGACCACCTGGTAGGGTCCGTCCGCCTCGCTGCCCTGGATGGCGCCGCGCCGGGTGGAGATGTCCCCCATCACGTCGCCCATGTAGGCCTGCGGCACGACGATCCGCACCTTCATGACCGGCTCGAGGATGACCGGCCGCAGCTTGGCGGAGTCCTCCTCCACGGCCTTCTTCAGGGCGATGCGCGCCGCGGCCTTGAAGGCCGCCTCGCTGGAATCGACGTTGTGGTAGGAGCCGAAGAACAGGGCGCAGCGGATGTCGACCATCTCGTAGCCCGCGACCAGGCCGTGCACCAGGGTCTCGCGGCAGCCCTTCTCGACCGCCGGGATGAACTTGTTGGGCACCACGCCGCCGACGATCTCGTCGGCGAACTCGAAGCCCGAGCCGCGGGGCAGGGGCTCGATGCGCAGGTGCACGTCGCCGAACTGGCCCCGGCCGCCGGTCTGCTTCTTGTGGCGGCCCTGCTTCTCCGCGGTGCCGCGGATGGTCTCCTTGAAGGCGATGCGCGGCCGGCTGCGCTCGACCTCGACGCCGGTCTGCCGCTTGAGCTTCTCGAGGATGTAGGCCGTGTGCATCTCGCCCTGGGTCACCAGCAGGGTCTGGCTCAGGTTGCCCTGGTGCCGCACCTCGAAGGTGGGGTCCTCGTCGTGGATCTTGGTCAGGCCGGCGGCCATCTTGTCCTCGTCGCCGCTGGTGACGGGCCGGATGGCGTCGGCGCTGGTGGGCACCGGGTAGCTGATCGGCGGCAGGGCGATGTCGATGCCCGAGCACAGGGTCATGCCCGTGTGGGTGCTCTTGAGCTTGGCCGCGACCACGATGTCGCCGGCGGTCGCAGTGTCGATCTTCTCCTTCTGGCGGCCCACGGCCACGCTCATCTGGCCGATGCGCTCGCTGCTGCGGCCGTCCGAGCACTGGACCGTGTCGCCGGAGGAGAGGGCGCCGCTGAAGATCCGCAGCCAGGTGACGTCGCCGCCCTGGGCCTCGTACTGGCGCTTGAAGGCGAAGGCCACCGCCGGCCCCTCGGCCGCCGGCGTGAAGGCCACGGGGGTGTCGGTGCCGGCCTTGACGCCGGTCATCTCCGAGCGCGCGCGTCGGTACGAGGTCGGGATCAGGTCCACCACCGCACGCAGCAGGGCGGTCACGCCCACCTCGCTGTCCGCCGCGGTCAGGAACACGGGGTAGAGGGTGCCCTCGGCGGTGCCCTTCTTGAGCCCGGCGATCAGGTCCGCCTCCGCGAGGGTCATCTCCTCGAGGTACTTCTCGGTCAGGGCGTCGTCGGCGCTGGCGGCGGCGTCGATCAGTTGCTCGCGGGCGGTCTCGACCTGGTCGGCCATGTCGGCGGGGATGGGCACCTCGACCGCCTTGTCGCCGTCGAACTCGTAGGCCTTCAGGTGGATCAGGTCCACCACGCCCTTGAAGTCGTCGCCCACACCGATGGGCAGCTGGCAGGGGGCGACGCCGGCCACCCGGTCGCTGAGCCCGGCCAGGGTCTCCTGGAAGTCGGCGTGCTCCTTGTTCATGCGGTTGATGACGATGAAGGTGGACAGATGGGTGGTGCGCAGGTGGTTCCAGAGGTTCTCCGTCGCCACCTCGAAGCCGCCGTCGGCCTTGACCACGAACAGGATCCCCTCGACCACCCGCAGGGCCGCGTGGACGTCGCCCCGGAAGTCGTCCACGCCCGGGGTGTCGATGATGTTGATCTTGACCCCGTCGAACTCGGTCCAGGCCAGGCTGGCGCTGATGGTCTGCTTGCGGGCGATCTCCTCCTCCAGGTAGTCGAAGGCCGAGGTGCCGTCGTCGACGTTGCCGCGACGCCCGACCTTGCCCGTGACGTGGAGCATGGCATCGGCCAGGCTGGTTTTGCCCACGCCGTGGGAGGCGATCAAAGCCACGTTGCGGATCTTGTCCATGGGGTACGTCTTCAACGGTCATCCTCCCAGTTCGAGGGGGCCGGGGGCTTGGGTTCCGGTGCCGGCGCTCCGCCCGGGGCGCAGCGGAATCGGGCCGCCGGTGACGCCGGCGGCGACAGGCCGTAACGCGGAGGGGTTCGGCCGCGGGGGGATGCCGCCAGGCACCCCCGCCAGCCGCAATTCGCGACGAACGGCAATGTTAATCGCCCGTCATTTGCGTGTCAACAGAGCCGCCCGGGAATCGACGCGGGGAAAGTTCTGGACACCCCCCGGGCGGCTCATTACTGTTATCGGGGTCCGGGATACGGCCCAGGCCGCCGTCCCGACCCGTTGCCGCCCCACGACATAGCCAGCCGTCAGGCGCCCGTCGCGGCACGTGCGACACCGCGGTCGGCCGAGGTGGAATCGATGAAGTTCCGTCCAGCCCTGTCCCTGCTTCCGGCCCTGCTCCTGGTGCTCGGCGCCGCCGGGGCCATCGCCCAGGACGACGCGGCCCCGTCCGCGGCGGACACCGCGGCCGTGCAGGCGGCCGCCGCGGCCCTCGATTACGACGACTACACGGTCAAGGCCTACTCCCTGACCGTATTCGCGGGCAGCTTCTCGGGCGCCACCTTCCTCGAACTGGACCAGGTCGGCCCCAAGACCGTGATCACCCCGGGCATCGGCGACATCCTCGGCGCCGGCGAGATCCTGGGCTACGACGGCCGGCCCCTGCTGGAGTCCCGGGCGGTCAACCCGGCCGACAACAACACCCGCCTGTTCGACGCCCCCATTAAGAAGATCGAGTCCGGGCCGGCCCTCGGCGCCCGCGTCGGCATCTACATCTCCGAGAACTTCCACCTCGACCTGAACGGCACCTACGCCCAGGGCAAGGCCACCACCTCGATGGTCTACCTGGGCGAGGACAACCCCGACCTGAACCGGGTCAAGAACGTCCGCTACCAGCTGGACGAGGACGAGGGCTTCGTGATGTACAAGGGCGGCCTGGCCCTGAGCTACGACGCCGTGCCGGCGACGGTGTTCGGCCTGGTGCCGCGGCTGGGCTTCGGCCTCGGCGGCATCATCAACCGCTTCAGCCAGCTCGAGGACAAGACCTCCCTCTACCTGGAGGGGAGCTTCGGCCTGGCCAGGTCTTTTGGCGACCGGCTGAGCCTGGTGGCGCAGGCGGACGTGACGAACTTCTCGTTCGACGTCGAGGAGCTGGGGTACTCGAACATGCTGAACTATGCCACGCTCAGCGTGGGGGTCAGCTGGTTCATCGACGTGGTGCCGCCGGATGCCCGCGCCAAACACCTCGCCAAATCGGCCCGCTAGTCTTGCCCCGAGGATCTTGTCCGGCCCGGCGCCAGCAGCGCCGGGCCGGTTTTTTCGGCCCGCGTCCGTAGGCGACGGCACGCCGTCGCTCTCGATCGTCACCGGGCCGGACACGATTCTCTCGCGCCAAAAGAGAACCGCCGGGGTATGGCCCCGGCGGTTTTCCTTGCGGCAACGGTCCCCCGGAAGGGCCCGCAGCTACTTCTTCTTGGCCGCCGTCTTCTTGACGGCCTTTTTCTTCGTCGCCTTCTTGGCGACCTTCTTCTTGGCAGCCTTCTTGGCGACCTTCTTCTTGGTCGCCTTCTTCTTGGTCGTCTTCTTGGCGGTCGCGGCCGCCGTCAAGACTTTCCTCTCCTCCATACCGGACCTCGCTTGTTGAGAGTTCCTTCGTCCGCCCGACTCCCGCACCCTTGGGACCATCGGGCAAGACCTCCTGTCACGGACGTTGCTTTCGCCTCGTTTGGCGTCAGGCTGCCAGCGGAAGCAATGACATTATTTCGACCGCTGGAAAAATGTGTCAACAAAAAAAGGGCCCGTCTCGCGACGAAGCCCTTTTTTTTTCGTGGTGCCCGGGGCGGGATTCGAACCCGCACGGCTTGTGGCCACTACCCCCTCAAGATAGCGTGTCTACCAGTTTCACCACCCGGGCCCGCGCTCACTGGCCGCCACCGCCCGGCTCTTCTGCAGGCGCGGGCGCGTCCGCGGGCGTCTCGGCGGGAAGCTCACCGGGCAGGTCGCCGGGCAGGTCGCCGGGCTGCTGCTGCACCGGCACCTCGATCTGCCCTTCGCGCGCGGCCTCGCCGATCACGCCGCTCCGCGCCGGGCCGTCGCCGGACGTGTCGGTGATGAACAGCATGAAGCTGGTGACGAAGAAGGCGACCGCCAGGTAGACGGTCAGCTTGTGCAGGAGCGTGGTCATGCCCCGCGAGCCGAGCAGTTGCTGGGGCGCTCCCCCGCCGCCGCCGAAGGCGCCGGCCAGACCGCCGCCCTTGCTCGACTGCAGCAGGACAACGGCGCTCAGCACGATGCAGACCAGGATGTGGAGGACGATCAACAGCGTATGCAGCATGGGTCCATCTCCCGCAGGCGTCACCGGTCACACGGATCACCGGTCCGGCGCGGCCGGACCGGTGAGGGACGGGAAATCTAACATCCGGCCGGGCGGCTGTCAAACGGCCCGCCGGGGGGCGGATCAGGCGTCCGTGAGGGCGGCCACACCCGGCAGCTCGAGACCGGCCATGAACTCCAGGGACGCCCCGCCCCCGGTGGAGATGTGGCTGATGCGGTCGGCCAGCCCCAGCTGGTTGACCGCGGCCACCGAATCGCCCCCGCCCACGACGCTCAGGGCGCCCCCGTCCGTGGCCTGGGCCACGGCCTCGCCCACCGCCCGGGTGCCGGCGGCGAAGGAGGGCAGCTCGAACACGCCCATGGGGCCGTTCCAGAAGATGGCCTTGGCCCCGCCCAGCAGCTCCCGGTAGCGGGCCACGGTGCGCGGGCCGATGTCCAGGCCCAGCCACCCGTCGGGGATGTCCGTGGCCAGCACCTCGCGGCGGGCGGCGTGGTCGGCGAACTGGTCCGCGACCACGACGTCCTCCGGCAGGACCAGCTGCGCCCGGCTGCCCTTGGCCCTGGCCTGGATGTCGCGGACCACCTCGACGCTGTCGGTGTCCAGCAGGCTCTTGCCGATGCCCAGGCCCAGCGCGTGGAAGAAGGTGAAGATCATGCCGCCGCCCAGCAGCAGCGTGTCCACCCGGTCCAGGAGGCTGGTGATGACTTCCACCTTGCCGGCCACCTTCGCGCCGCCCAGCACCGCGATGAAGGGCCGGGCCGGGTCCGTCAGCAGGGCGCCCAGGTTCGCAAGCTCCTTGTGCATGAGCAGGCCGGCGCGGGCCTCCGAGACGTGGCGCGTGACCCCGACCGTCGAGGCGTGGGCGCGATGGGCGGTCCCGAAGGCGTCGTTGACGTAGACGTCGCCGTAGGCGGCCAGGGCCCGGGCGAAGGCGTCGTCGTTCGCGGTCTCGCCCGGGTTGAAGCGCAGGTTCTCCAGCAGCAGGATCTCCCCCGGCTGCAGGGCCGCCGCCTTGGCCTTCGCGTCCGGTCCCACCGTGTCGGTGGCGAAGCGCACGGGCACGTCCACCAGCTCGGCCAGCCGGTCCGCCACCGGACGCAGCGATGCCGCCGGGTCGATCTTTCCCTTCGGGCGGCCCAGGTGGCTCATCAGCACGACGCTGCCGCCGCCG
>JBHEPC010000263.1:0-2810 GCA_046260475.1 Candidatus Krumholzibacteriia bacterium
GTACGCCACGATGATGGGCGTCCGGCTGACCAGCAACAGCTGGGGCGGCGGCGGCTATTCGCAGGCCATGTACGACGCCATCGCCGACGCGCAGGCCAACGGCATCCTGTTCGTGGCGGCGGCCGGCAACTCCAGCGCCAACACCGACGCCAGCCCCCACTACCCGTCCAGCTACGCGCTGGACAACGTGGTGGCCGTCGCGGCCACCGACCGCAACGACGCGCTGGCCAGCTTCTCCAGCTACGGCGCGACGACGGTTGACCTGGCCGCCCCGGGCGTGGACATCCTGTCCACCCTGCCGGGCAACAGCTACGGCTACCTGAGCGGCACGTCCATGGCGACGCCCCACGTGTCGGGCGCCCTGGGCCTGATCTTCGGACGCTTCCCGGCGATCGGCGGGGCCGACGCGAAATCGCTGATGCTGAACTTCGTCGATCCGATCCCGGCGCTGGCGGGCCGCGTGCTGACGGGCGGGCGCCTGAACGCGTTCATGCCCATCGCCGACCCCGACAGCATCCCCCCGGGACAGGTGATCGACCTGGCGGTGACGACGGCGGGCTCCAACTGGCTGGAGCTGAACTGGACCGCCCCCGGTGACGACGGGGACACCGGCGAAGCCAGCCGCTACGACATCCGCTACGCCGGCAGCCCCATCACCGACGCCACCTGGGACGCGGCCAGCCAGGTCAACGGCGAGCCCGACCCGTCGGGCGCCGGCGCCCTGGAGACCTTCCGCCTGGCCGGCCTGGACTTCAACACCACGTACTACGTGGCGATCAAGGCCATGGACGAGTTCGGCAACGCCTCGCCGGCCTCCAACTCGCCCCTGGGCACGACCCTGGGCGCGCCGGACGTGGCGGTGACCCCGCTGTCGCTGTCCTCGGCCCTGCTGACCGGCGACATGGACTACCAGACCCTGACCCTGAGCAACGTGGGCCAGGGCACCCTGGACTTCGTGATCCCGACGCCGACCCTGCTGGGGGCGCCGACGGTGCAGAAGGCCTACGAAGAGGTCATCAAGGGCGCCGCCCCGCGCGTCGGCGAGCCGGTGGCAGACGGCGCCGGCGGCCCGGACACCTTCGGCTACCGCTGGGTGGACAGCAACGACGCCATGGGCCCCGTGTTCGCCTGGGAGGACATCTCCGGCTACGGGAACGTGGCGCTGACCACCGGCGACGACTCGAACGTCGGCCCGTTCCCCATCTCGTTCCCGTTCAAGTTCTACGGGGGTGACTACAGCGAATTCCGGATCGCTTCCAACGGCTTCATCAGCCTGACGAGCACCTCGACGGCGTACGGCAACCAGCAGCTGCCCAACCCGGGCGCTCCCGGCCACCTGATCGCGCCGTTCTGGGACGACCTGGACACCCAGGCGGGCACGGTCTACTGGTACGACGACGGCACGCGCGTCATCGTCCAGTGGGAGGGCGTGTCCCACTACGGTTCGGGCGGCCCCTACAGCTTCCAGGCGATCCTGGGCGCCGACGGGAGCATCGTCTACCAGTACAACAGCATGGCCGAGCCCACCAACAGCGCCACCTTGGGCATCCAGGACGGCACCGGCAGCGACGGCCTGCAGATCGCCTTCAACACCGCCTACGTGGCCGACGGGCTGGCGGTGCGCATCTGGGCGATCCCGCAGTGGCTGACGGTCGTGCCGACCGAGGGCACCGTGTGGGCGCCCGGTTCGACCACCCTGGACGTGACCTTCGACGCGTCCGGCCTGGTGGGCGGCACCTACGACGGCATCATCCGTGTCGTGATCAACGACCCGGACGAGCCCGACTACCAGGTGCCGGTCACCCTGGACGTGACCGGGGCGCCGGACATCGAGGTCTCGCCCCTGTCGTTCGACTTCGACGACCTGTTCCTGGGCGCGACCCAGACGGCGCCGATCGTCGTGCGCAACGCGGGCACCGACGACCTGACCATCTCGGGCATCGCCATCGACGAGCCGGCGTTCGGCGCGGACGCGAACGTCTTCGTGCTGGCGGCCGGCGCGGCGCAGGTGGTCAACGTGACCTTCACGCCCGCCTTGGCCCAGCCCTACGCCGGGACGATGACCGTCACCAGCGACGACCCGACCGACCCGGTGATCACGGTGCCGCTGACGGGCGCCGGCCTGGTGCCGCCGGAATTCTCGGTGGCGCCGACGGCCCTCGCCGCGGACCTGATGACCGGCGAATCCGAGGACCAGGTCCTGACCTTCACCAACGACGGCGGGGCGGACTTCGAGTTCGACCTGTCGGTGAACTTCCACGCCGACGTGGTCGTGCACGAGTACGTCGAGGTGGGCAAGGACGAGGTCGACCTGAACGCCGGGCAGCCCGTGCTGCAGGGTTCGGGCGGCCCGGACGTCTACGGCTACCGCTGGGTCGACAGCGACGAGCCCGGCGGCCCCGCCTACAACTGGACCGACATCGCGGCCACGGGCACGCCGGTGTTCACCAGCAACTCGGACGACCGCAACTCGGGCCCGCTGCCCATCGGCTTCGACTTCCCGTTCTACGGCAACAGCTTCGGCACCTTCAACGTGTGCTCCAACGGCTGGATCAGCTTCACGTCGACCCTGACCTCGCTGGGGAACCAGCTGCTGCCGAACACGGGGGCGCCGGAGAACCTGCTGGCGCCGTTCTGGGACGACCTGAACGTGAGCACGACCGGCGGGGCGAACGTGTACTACCATTACGATGGCGCGAAGCTGATCGTCCAGTACGACCAGGTGCCGCGCTACAGCTCGGGCGGACCGTACACGTTCCAGGTCCTGCTCTATCCCGACGGGACCATCGTCTACCAGTACGAGTCGATGC
>JBHEPC010000281.1:0-6250 GCA_046260475.1 Candidatus Krumholzibacteriia bacterium
CACGGCGGCTTCAACGTCGATCTCAACGACGCCCTCGAGTCGTTCCTGCGCAACTTCGGCATGGGCGGCTTCGGGGACATGTTCGGCGCCGGCGCCGGCGGCGCCGGCGGCGGTGGCGGCGGCGGGCGCCAGCGCGGCCGCAACCTGCAGCTGCGCCTGGTGGTCACCTTGGAGGATGCCGCCAAGGGCGGCACCCGCACCGTGAAGGTGAGCAAGCAGGTCCCCTGCGGCGACTGCCAGGGCTCGGGCGCACGGCCCGGCAGCAAGCCGACCACCTGCGCCCAGTGCCGGGGCACGGGCCGGGTGCGCCAGGTGCGCCAGTCCCTGCTGGGCCAGATGGTCACCGAGGGCGTGTGCCCCCGCTGCCAGGGCCAGGGCCGCATCGTCGAGAATCCCTGCGGCTCCTGCCGCGGCACCGGCACCGTGCGCGGCGAGGAGAAGCTGGAGATCAAGGTCCCGGCCGGCGTCTCCACCGGCAACTACATGGAGCTCGAGGGCAAGGGCGACGCCGGCGTGGCCGGCGCCCCGGCCGGCAACCTGCGCGTGGTGTTCGAGGTGGAGGAGCACGCCCTGTTCGAGCGCCACGGCGACGACCTGCTGATCGACGTGCCCCTGTCGCCGGTGGACCTGATGCTGGGCACGAAGGTCGAGGTTCCCACCCTGGACGGCAAGGTGGCCCTCAAGGTGCCGGCCGGCACCCAGAGCCACAAGATCTTCCGCATGCGCGGCAAGGGCGTGCCCCACGTCAACCGCCCCGGCCTGGGCGACCAGCTGGTGCGGGTCCTGGCCTGGACCCCCGAGCGGCTGGACAAGGACCTC
This sequence comes from Candidatus Krumholzibacteriia bacterium, assembly GCA_046260475.1. Classification (GTDB taxonomy): domain Bacteria; phylum Krumholzibacteriota; class Krumholzibacteriia; order LZORAL124-64-63; family LZORAL124-64-63; genus JACZKN01. The sequence continues at coordinate 820 of JBHEPC010000281.1, forward strand.
AAGGGTAAGCTCGAGCAGCTCCGCGGCGACCTGGCCGCGAAGGTGCCCGCGCCCGGCCGCCACCTCATGGACTGAGCCGGCCCCGCCGGCCGGAGGGCCCGTGCGCCAGTTCTTCCTCGCCACCGTCGGCGCGCCGCCCGCCGCCGGCCAGCACGTGCTGCTGGACCGGGACGAGAGCCACCACGCCCTGACCGTCCTGCGCCGGGGCGACCGCGACCCGGTCGGGCTGGTGGACGGCCGGGGCCTGCGCCTGACCGCGCGCCTGGCCGGCCGGGACGGCAAGCTGGCCCGCCTGGAGATCCTGACCGTGGCCCACGACGAGGCCGAGCAGGCGGCGCCCCGCCTGTGGCTGGCCTGCGGCGTGGTCAAGGGCCGCCGCTGGGAGTGGGTCCTGGAAAAGGCCGTCGAGCTGGGGGCCCACCGCATCACGCCCCTGCTCTGCGAGCACGGCGTGGTCGAGCCCCGCGAGGGGCGGCGCGAGCGCTGGCTCGGGGTGCTGCGGGCGGCCCTGAAGCAGTCGGGCCGGGCCTGGTTGCCGGAACTGGACGAGCCTCAGTCCCTGGCCGATTGGTTGGCCGGCGGCGGCGACTGGCGGCTGTTCTACGGCGCCGTGCCGGCCGAGCGCGACGCCGTGGCGGCCGAACCGACCGCCACGGCGGCGGACGCCTGGCTGGCCGCCGCCATCGGCCCCGAGGGTGGCTGGGCGCCCGCCGAGCGGACGGCCTTGCAGGACGCCGGCGCTGCCGTCCTGGACCTGGGCCCCCACGTCCTGCGCACCGAGACCGCCGCCGCCGCCGCGCTGGCGCTGCTGCAGGCCGTGCGCCGGCGCGCCGTCGCCGCCGGCGATCCTTGACAGCCCGGCCCCTGCGGGTATTTGATGCCCGCGAACCATCGGACGCGGGCCCTGCGGGGCCCGGCGGACCCCGCGAAAGGACAGGACCCATGGCGGACAGCACCCTCGCCGCCCGGATCAAGGCCGCGGTCGTGGCGGCCATGAAGGCCAAGGACAAGGAGCGCCTGGGCGTGCTGCGCATGCTGCAGGCCGCCATCAAGCAGGTGGAGGTGGACGAGCGCAAGGAGCTGACCGACGCCGACGTGCTCAGGATCCTCTCCTCCTACGCCCGCAAGGTGAAGGACCAGCTCGCGGGGGCCGAGACCAGCGGCCGCGCCGAGCTGGTCGCCGCGGCCCGGGCCGAGTTGGCCGTGGTCCAGGAGTTCCTGCCCGCGGAGATGGACGACGCGGCCCTGGAGGCGGTCGTCCGGGAGGCCATCGCCGAGAGCGGCGCCGCCGGGCCCCGGGACATGGGCAAGGTCATGAAGGCCGTGACGCCGAAGACCGCCGGCCGCGCCGACGGCGGCCGGGTCAGCGCCATGGTCAAGAAGCTGCTGGCGGGCTGAGATGGAACCCGCGGTCTGGATCGCCGTCGCCGTCATCGCCTTCTTCGCCCTGTGGGGCTTCAAGGACGGCGTGGTCAAGCGCCTGGTCGAGGTGGCCGGCGCCGTGCTGACGGTCATCCTGACCGCCCGCTTCGCCGCCCGCGTCACGCCCACGGTGGCCGACAAGATCGGCTGGAGCGAGGAGACCGCGCTGCTGGTCACCTGGGTGGCGATGATCGTGGTGGGCCTGCTGCTGAGCCGCCTGCTGGCCCGGCTCATCGGCAAGGCCGTGCGCCTGACGGTGCTGGGCTGGGTGGACCGCACCGGCGGCGCGGTGTGCGGTGCGGCCCTGGGCACGATCGTCTGCAGCGTGGCGCTGCTGGTGCTGGGCGCCCTGCCCGGCGGGCCGGAGCTGCAGGCCAAGTACCGCAACGACGCCGTCGGCGCGTTCATCATCGACACCGCGCCCAACCTGGCCCGCCAGGCGCGGCTGGTGGCGGGCGACCGCTTCGACGAGCTGTGGGGCAGGATCGCTCGCACCGCCGACGAGAAGGCGGACGCGGCGGCCGCGCGCGCCCGGCAGAAGCTGGACGAGGCGAAGCGGGAGGCGGCCGAGACGGCGCAGGAGGCGGTGGGGCGGTGACCCGACCGCGGACCAGGCCATGATCGAGCTGCTGGCACGCCTGCAGCGCGCCGATGGCGGCGGCGCCCCCGTCCTGGGCGACCGCGCCGCGCGCCTGCTCGAATGGGACCGGGTCGTCGATCAGATCGCCCGGCGCTGCCTGAACCCGCGGGCCGCGGCCGCCGTGCGCCGGCGCCGCCCGTTCGCCGACCTGGACGCCATCACCCTGCACCGCGAGCTGGCCGACGAGCTGCGCCCCTTGGGCGACGCGAACCGCTGGCCGGCCCTGGCGGACATCTCCGGCCTGCTGGACCTGCTGGAGCGGGCCAGCCCCCTGCGCCTGGAGGGCCCGGATCTGGTGGCCGTCGCCGCCGCGGCCGAGAACCTCGACGTCCTGCGCGGCGAGCTGCTGGAGCTGCGGGAGCGCTGCGCCCGCTGGGGCGAGGCGGCCGCCCAGGCGCCCACCTTCGGCGGCCTGGCCGGCGCCATCCGCCGCTGCCTCGATCCGGACGGGCGCATCGCCGACGGGGCCAGCCCCCTGCTGGCCCGCCTGCGCCGCAGCGCCGCCGGCCAGGAGCGGGCGGTGCGCGATGCCGCGACCGGCGCCATGGCCGACGCCAAGCGCCAGGGCTGGGCCACCGGCACGGAGGTCACCCTGCGGGGCGACCGCTTCTGCCTGCCCCTGCGCGCGGGGGACAGCCGCCGGGTGCCGGGCATCGTCCATGATCGTTCCCAGACCGGGGCCACCCTCTTCGTCGAGCCGGCCGCGGTGGTCTCCTTGGCCAACCGGCTGACCGAGACCCGCATGGAGGTGGCGGCCGAGGAGGCCCGCATCCTCTTCGAGCTGAACCGCGCGGTCGAGCAGGCCCGGGACGCCCTCGCCGAGGCGGCGGCGCTGCTGCTGGCGGTGGATGCGGCCCGGGCCCACCTGCTGTGGAGCAGGGCGGTGGGCGGGCAGCGGTGCGCGGTCGCGCCGGGCGCGGGCCTGCGGGTGTGCGGCGCGCGGCACCCGCTGCTGCTGGAGGTGCTGGGCGGGGGCGATCTGGCCGCCGGCCGGGCTGCCGCGGTGCCGCTCGAGCTGGAGATGCCCACGGGCGCCCGCGCCCTGGTGGTCAGCGGCCCCAACGCCGGCGGCAAATCGGTGGCCTTGAAGACCGTGGGCGTGCTGGTGCTGCTGTGCCAGTGCGGCTGGGACGTGCCCGCCCGGGAGGACACGCGCCTGCCCCTGGTGGGCCGGGTGCTCGCCGACCTGGGGGACGACCAGTCCATCGCCGAGTCCCTGTCCAGCTTCTCGGCCCACCTGCGCCACCTGGCGCGGTTCCTGGACGAGGCCGGGCCCGGCACCCTGGTGCTGTGCGACGAGATCGGCAGCGGCACCGACCCCCACGAGGGCACCGCCCTGGCCTTCGCCGTGCTGGAGGACCTGGCCGCCCGCGGCGCGCTGGTGCTGGCCTCGACCCACTTCGGGCTGCTCAAGGCGGCGGTCCACGACCATCCGCGGATGGTCAACGCGGCCATGGACTACGACGACCGCGACCTCAGGCCGCTGTTCACCTTCCGCGTGGGCGATCCGGGCACGAGCCACGCCTTCGACATCGCCGCGCGCATGGGCCTGCCGGCGGACCTGCTGCGCCGCGCCCGCGCCATGGCCGGCGAGGAGCGCGTGCAGGTGGAGAAGCTGCTGGCGGACCTGGACCGGCGGGCCCGCGAGCTGGCCGACGCCGGGCAGCGCACGCGCCTGGCCGCGGCCGAGCAGGAGCTTTTGAACCGGCAGCTGGGCGAGCGCCTGGCGGGCATCGACAAGGAGCGCAAGGAGACCCTCGCGCGCCTGCGCAAGGACGCCGAGCGCGCGGTCCGCGACGGCCGGCGCGAGCTGGAGGCCGCCATCCGCGAGGTGCGCAGCCGGGGCGCCGACCAGCCCAGTGTGGTCACCGCCCGCAACCGCCTGGCCGAGCTGCAGGAGCAGGTGCGCGGGGAAGAGGAACGCCGCGCCGTCGCGGGCTGGACGCCCGCCGTCGGCCAGAAGGTGCGCATCCCCCACCTGAACCTCACCGGCCGCGTGCTCGAGGTGCGCGGGCAGAAGATCGTGGCCGACGCCGACGGCCTGCGCCTGAGCCTGGGGTTGGACTCCGTGCAGCCGCCGGACGGGACGCCGGCCCCGGCAGGGTCACCGCCGGCCATGGCGCCGCCGCCGGCCACGGCGCCGGTGGACGCGGGCGGCTGGGCCTGGCACGGCGAGGTGCCGGAGGTCTCGCCCGAGCTGGACCTGCGGGGCGAGCGGGCGGAGGAAGGCTGGGAGCGCCTGGACCGCCTCATCGACCGGGCCATCCCCGCCGGCCTGAAGTCCATCCGCGTGATCCACGGGTTCGGGACCGGCCGGCTGCGCGACTTCCTCTACGCGCGCCTGAAGCAGGACCCGCGGGTGGCGTCGTTCCAGGAGGCGTCTCCGGCCGAGGGCGGGGGCGGGGCGACGCGGGTGACCCTCGCCGGGTGACGCGGCCCTAGCCCGCCACCGGCTCGCCGCGCCGCGCCGCGTGCAGCAGCGTGTGCTCGCAGCACAGGCCGTCCAGCGGCGAAGCCGGCCGGGTCCAGCGGCAGAACTCGTCCCAGCGCGCCAGCTCGATGGTGCTGCGCGGCGGCCGCCACGAGCCGTCGGCTGCGCGCTCCTGGTGGAACAGGCGCAGGGAGTGGACCGGCTGCCCGCCGCGGCTGAAGAGGACCTCGCGCCCGGTGACGCGCAGGCCGTGGGCCTCGGCCCGGACCGCGTAGGGCGTGCGGTCGAAGAGCTGGAACCGGCTGCTGGTCACCCCGCCCGCGGCCGCACCCAGGTCCGCCACCAGGTCCAGGGTGGCCTGCAGGTCCGCGTCCGTGCTGCCGGGCAGGCCGAAGATCATCATCATCAGGTTGTGGATGCCCGCGTCGGCCGCGTCGGTCATGACCTGGCGGATCTCCGCAGGCGTCGTGCCCTTGCCGCAGGCCTCCAGCAGGCGGGCCGAGCCCGTCTCCACGCCCCAGCTGATCCAGCGGCAGCCCGCCCGGGCCAGCAGCTCCAGGCGGGCGCGGGTGTAGGCCGCCGTGGGCCGGCCCATCACGTGGAAGTGCAGGCGCAGGCCGCGCTCCGTGATCGCCCGGGCCAGGTCTTCGAGATCCTCGGCGTCCACGTACTGGTCGGCGAAGATGAAATGGTCGGCGCCCCAGCGGTCCTGCAGCGCGCCCAGGTAGTCGGCGAAGCGGGCGGCCGCCTGCCGACGGTAGCCGCTGTAGGACAGGTTGTGGGCGCAGAAGCGGCAGCGGCGCCACTTGCAGCCGCGGGAGAACACCACCGGCAGCACCGGCGTGGGGTTCCAGCGGGCCGGCGGGTCCAGGTCCTCGAACAGCGGCAGGGGCACGCCCCCCGCCGCCAGGGTGTCCGGTTTGCGGTTGGTGCGGACG
>JBHEPC010000285.1:0-5228 GCA_046260475.1 Candidatus Krumholzibacteriia bacterium
GGGTGCCCGCGCCCACGAGAGCCGTCGTGCCGACCAGGACCACCCGCCACGCCGGAGCATCGAAGAGCAGTTGACCGACGGCGACGGGGTCCCCGGCGTCCGGGACCGCGTAGACCAGCAGTCCGGAAGCATAGGCGGCGACGCAGGCCAGGCCGTCGCCCAGGGCGACGCCCTTACCTGGCTCCGGCAGATCAGCCGTCCCGCGGATCGCGGGCAACTCGCCGGCCAGGTCCACGATCGTGAGTTGGTCGCCCACCAACGCGAGCACGGCTCCGGCCACGGCCGCCGCGTCGCCGCCGGCGGCGAACGAGCCCTCCAGCCCGGGCGCCGCGGCGCCTGCCGGCAGGGCCGCCAGCAGCAGCCCGCGCCCGGCCGTGCCCACCAGCAAAGCGCCGTCGTGGACGGCCAGGCAGCAGCCCGGCTCGCCGTCCAGGCGGTCCATCGCCGCCATCGCCGTCGTGCTGTCCAGAGGGGGGCTAAAGACCGCGAGGGAGCCGTCGTCCCCCAAGGAGACAACCGCGTCCGGCAGCACTCCGGCGCCGCGGCAGTCCGCCGGCGCCGGGGCAGAACCCAGGTCTTCGATCGAGCGGCCCAGGTCGCGCAGCAACCGCAGCCGACCGTCTGCGAGGGGCAGGGCGAGCTCGGTTCTCACGTAGCCCCAGGCGTCGGGCTTCCGGGCCCAGGCGATGCTCCGGGGCACGGAGGGCACCGATAGCGCGGCATCCCGGAGAAAACCGCCTGCGGCGTCCCCCCGGAACCGCACCAGCTCCCGGTCGCCGGTGCCGGCGTAGACCGTCCCGGTCGCCGGCACCACGGCAACCGCAACCGCCGGCGCGGCCGCGATCGTGCCGCCGGCCACCTCCGGCACGCCACCGGCCAGGATCACCCGGACCAGCCCGGCCTCCGCGCAGGCGGCGACGAATCCGTAGCCGCCGGCCAGGTCCGCGATAGGTCCGGACAGGACCAACCGGCCCACGTGGGCCGGCAGGCGCGGGTCCTCCCAGGCGAAGACGTCGAGCTGCGCGCCGGGCCCGCCCACCGCCACGGCTTGGCCGTCCACCGCCACGCAGGTCGCGTCGGGATCGACCTGCAGGACCGCCAGGAACCCGAAGCCCGACCCACGGTCGGCTTCAAGCCCGACCAGGGTGCCCTGGTCGAAGAGCACCCAGACCGGCTCGCCGGCGGCGCCGACGGCGATGTCCCGCACGCCGAGCCCGTCGCCCCAGCGGTCGATGGTCTGCAGCTTGAAAGCATAGTCGAAGTCGAAGCAGGAACCCGCGGCCGGTGCCGTCCACGCAGCAAGGCACACCACAGCCACGGCCGCCGGCAAAGGCCAGCTCCCCATCGTCGTCGCGCGGCGCATCCCGGTCTCCCCCGGTTGTCTGGTCGCCGCCTTGAGCATACGGCAACGGCCGGGCGGGGTCCAGCCCCGACCGGCCGCATCGCTCCGGCCGCATCGGTGCGGCCGCATCGGTGCGGCCGCGGCTGTGCGCTACCGCTCCACCTGCTCCACGTCCCAGCCCTTGTCCGCCAGCAGCCGGTCCAGGCCCGCGTCGCCGCCGAAGTGGCCCGCGCCCACCACCACGAACACGTCCGCGTCGCCCCGCAGCCAGGCGTCCACCGAGTCGGCCATGGCCAGGTTGCGGTCGTCCAGCAGCCCGCGGTAGAAGGCCACCATCTGGGGCTCGTCGCCGGTCTGCTCGGCCATGAAGCGCTCCATGCCGTCGGCGTCGCCGGCCTTCCACAGGGCGATCATGCGCTCGGTCATGGGGCCGATGTCGCCCATCTGGTCCAGCATCTCGGCCATCAGCACGTCGTCCAGCTGGTCGTCCACCTGCAGGAAGAGCTCGAACTGGGCCTCGATGCTCTCGAGCTGGCGGATAGGCTTGCCGGCCTCGCGCGCCGCGTCCAGGAAGTGCTTGTCGATGCCCAGGTTGGGGTCGAAGCCCTGGCGCTGGTACTCCTCCATCATCAGCACCATGGCCACGATGCCGGGCTTGAACTTGCCGTACATGGCCAGGGGCGCGCCGCGTTCGGCGGCGTAGGCCTCCAGGCGCCGCCAGACCTCCTCGCCCAGGCGGGTCTGCAGGGTCTCGTCGCCGGGCAGCAGCGCCTTCTGCATCATGATCACGGCGGCGGCCTGCTGGTTGGCGGGGTCCTCGACGTCCACCTCCACGGCCAGGGCGTCGGCCGCGGCGAAGGCCTCCTCCAGGGCGGGCGCCAGGGGGAAGAAGTCCGGCCGGCCCACGTGGATCGAGCCGGTCAGGTGCACAGTGGCGTGCTCGCCCGCGATCCGCCACAGGTAAAGGGGCTCGCCGGCGGACACGGGCAGCGCGGACGCGGCCAGCAGCAGGGCCCCGGCCGCGAAGCTCAGGAATCGGCGCATGGTCGACCTCGGGGAAAGGGGGGCCGGCCCCGCGGCCGGCCCCCGTGCGGCAGGGCTACTGGTCGCCCTTGAGGTAGCGGTAGATGTCCGCGTCGGTGGACAGCACGAGCGTGCTCTGGTCGTCCATGACCGTGCGGTACGTCTCCATGGTCTTGATGAACTCGTAGAAGCTGCGGGTGTCGGCCGACCGGTCGTAGGCCCCGGCGTAGATGCGCGTGGCCTCGGCGTCCGCCTTGCCCTTGATCTCCTGGGCCGAGCGGTAGGCCTCCGAGCTGATGCGCAGCAGGTCCCGGTCCTTCTCGCCGCGGATGCGGAAGGCCTCGCCCTGGCCCTCGCTGCGGAAACGGTCGGCGATGCGCTCGCGCTCGGCGACCATCCGCTCGTAGACCTTTTGCTGCACCTCGGCCACGTAGTTGATGCGCTTGAACTCCACGTCCAGGATCTCGATGCCCAGGTCGGCGGTGCGCGTGCGCGCGGCCGCCAGCACCTCTTTGCGGACCACGTTGCGGCCCGAGTTGATGGGGTCGAGGGTGGTGTTGTCGTCGAGCAGCTCCTCGCTCTGCTGCGCCTCGCGGTTGCTGCTGCGCACCACCTCGACCACGTCGTACTTGGCGATGGCGTTGCGCACCTCGCCGTCGATGATGTCGTCCAGGCGGGTCTGGGCGCCCAACTCGTTCTTCAGGCGCTGGAAGTAGAGCAGCGGGTCGGTGATGCGCCAGCGGGCGTAGGTGTCCACCCAGATGAAGCGCTTGTCCCGGGTCGGCAGCTGGTTGGGATCGCCGTCCCACTCCAGGTACCGCTTCTCGAACCGGTGCACCTTCTGGATCAGGGGCAGCTTGAACTTCAGGCCCGGCGCGACCACGGGGTCGCCCACGGGCTTGCCGAACTGGGTGACGATCGCCTGGTGCGGCTCCTGCAGCACATACATGCCGTTCAGCAGGATCAGGACCACGATCACGACGGGGATGACGATGAGCTTGTTCATGCTACTTCCCCCCTTCGGTCTTGGTTGCCCTGCCCTGGTCGAGGTTCAGCAAAGGCAGCAGGTTCCGCAGGCCGTCGTCCACGATGATCTTGCCCTGCACCTGGGGCAGCACCTGGTTCATGGTCTCGAGGTACATGCGCGTGCGCGTGACCTCGGGCGAGAGGCGGTAGGCCTCGTACAGGGCCGCGAACAGGGCGGCGTCGCCCTGGGCGCGGTTGACCCGGTCCAGGGCGTAGCCCTCGGCCTCCTGCACCGTCTGCAGGGCGGCGCCCTGCGCCTTGGGAATCTCGCGGTTGTACTCGGACTGGGCCTGGTTGATGAGCTTCTCCTTCTCCTGCTGCGCCTCGTTGACGGCGTTGAAGGAGGGCTTCACCGGGTCCGGCGGGTTGACGTCCTGCAGCACCACCTGGTCCACCTTGATGCCCGTCTCGTACTGCTCGGCAAGGGCCTGCAGCGTGGTCTGCACCTCCAGCGCCACCTCGGCGCGCCCGACGGTGAGCACCTCGTTGACGGTGCGGTCGCCTACGACGCGGCGCATGACCGCCTCGCTCATGTCGCGGAAAGTCTCCTCCACGTTGCGCACCCGGAACAGGTAATTGTAGGGATCGACGATGCGGTACTGCACGACCCACTCCACCACGGCGGCGTTGAGGTCGCCGGTCAGCATGTTCGCCTCGCCCGCGAAGTCCTTGGTGGCGTACTGGGTGTTGACCCCGGCGCGCGTGGTGCGGAAGCCGAACTCCTCCTTGAGCTGGCGCTCGATGGGCACCTTCACGACCCTCTCCACGCCGAAGGGCAGCTTGAAGTGCAGCCCGGGGTCGGTGCTGCGCACGTAGGCGCCGAAGCGCATCACCATCCCCGTCTCCTCGGGGTCGATGGTGTAGAAGCTGCTCACCGCCGCGATCAGCGCCAGCACGAGCAGCACCACTACCCGCACGCCGCCGGCGCGGAATTGCGGCAGCTTGATCTCGGGGATCTGGGGCCCCTGCCCCGGTCCCTTGCCGAAGTTCCCGTCGGTCATGGTCCCACCTCGCCGGGACCCTCACGGGCCCCTCCTGCTGCAGATTGTGTCGATAGGCTTGGACAGGCCTCGTGCCTGACGCCTCCGGCCATGGTACACCGGCAAGCGCAGGGACGAAAGCACAGTTGCCGGAATCCTACCCGGCGCGCGGCGCGCCTATTCGCCGGGGCGCGCCACCGGCAGCGCGTCCAGCCGCCGCCGCGCCAGTGCGCCGGCGGGCCCGTCCGGGTCGCGGGCGACGACCTCCCGGTAGCAGGCGGCGGCCCGGCCGAAATCGCCCCGCCGTTCGGCGAGCACGCCCAGGTATCCCCACGCCGTGGCGTCGACCCCGGGCTGCCGCGCCTGCTCGGTGAAGATGGCCTCGGCCTCGGCGGTGCGCCCGGCGTGCAGCAGGGCCACGGCCAGCCGCTGCCGGGCCTCGGGCCGCTGCTGCGGATCGGCCAGGTCGGCCAGCAGCTCGGCCCAGCGCACCGCCTCGTCCCAGCGGCCGGCCGCCTCGGCCGCCCGGCCCGCCCCCGTGGCCGCGGCCAGCAGGTGGGGCCGATGGGCGCGGTCGTACCAGGTGCGCTGCTCGGCCAGGGTGGGCACCCCCCGCTCGTCCAGCAGCCGCCGGCGGCCGGCGTCGTCCAGCCGGTGCACGCGCAGCTCCGGGCCGCGGGCCCCTTCGCCGGGCCCGAAGACCGCCGCGACCGGAGCGTAGCGCTCCAGGTCGGCGTAGAATTCCCGCTGGCGGGGGAAGCGGTCCGGCTCGGCCAGGTAGCGGGGCCGGACGCCGCCGGAGGTGACGATCCACCGGTAGGCGGTCCAATGGCGCAGGTCGTAGAACCAGGCCGCCA
>JBHEPC010000289.1:0-6851 GCA_046260475.1 Candidatus Krumholzibacteriia bacterium
TCCTGGCGGCCAGCTTCTCCTACAGCGCCATGCGCGTGGGCGAGATCTGCGATCAGGCCGCGGACATCGACCGGGCCCTGCGCTGGGGCTTCAACTGGCAGCTGGGCCCCTTCGAGACCTGGGACGCCCTGGGCTTCCGCAGGGTCACCGAACGCCTGCGCGAGGACAAGCTGCCCCTGCCCGCCTGGGTGGACGCGCTGTACGACAGCGGCGCCGAGTCGCTCTACAAGGAGCAGGACGGCGTCCTGATGAGCCCCACCGCCGCACCGGGCGGCTTCGCCCCCGTCCCGTCCGATCCTCGCGCCTGGGACTTCGAGGTCCTGCGCCGGGGCGAGGGCTAGATCAAGCGCAACCCCGGCGCCAGCCTCCTGGACCTGGGCGAGGGCATCCTCGGCCTGGAGTTCCACTCCAAGATGAACGCCATCGGCCAGGACACCCTGAACATGCTGATGACCGCCTGCGACGAGGCGGAGCAGAACTGGCGCGCCCTGGTCGTGACCAACGGCGCGGACGCGTTCAGCGCGGGCGCCAACCTCATGATGCTGATGATGGAAGCGATGGAGGGCAACTGGGAGGACATCGACCTGATCGTGCGCGCCTTCCAGCGCGCCTGCGACCGGCTGGAGTTCTGCGGCGTGCCGGTCGTGACCGCGCCCGCGGGCCTGGCCCTGGGCGGCGGCTGCGAGGTGACCATGGGCGGCAACGCCGTGCGCGCGGCCGCGGAGACCTACATCGGCCTGGTGGAGTTCGGCGCGGGCGTGATCCCCGCCGGCGGCGGCTGCGCCCGCCTGTACCAGCGGAACCTGGCCATGCTGCTGGACCGCAAGGACCTGCAGCCCGCCTTCCGCAAGACCTTCGAGACCATCGGCATGGTCAAGGTCGCCACCAGCGCCGAGGAGGCCCGGCAGATCGGCTTCCTCAGGCCGGGCGACACCTGGTCCATGAACCGCAGTCACCTGGCGGCCGACGCCCGCGACCTGGCGCTGGCCCTGGCCCAGGGGAACTTCGCCCCGCCGGTGCCGGACCAGGCGATCCCGGTCATGGGCACCGCGGGCATCGCCCTGGCCGAGTCGGTGCTCTACAACATGCAGGAGGGCGGCTACATCAGCGAGCACGACCGCAAGATCGGCCGCCTGCTAGCGAGCGTGCTGTCCGGCGGCCCCGTGCCGGCGGGCACCACGGTCAGCCACCAGCACATCCTGGACCTGGAGCGCGAGGCCTTCATGCGCCTGATGGGCGAGCGCAAGACCCTCGAGCGCATGGAACACATCCTGAAGACCGGCAAGCCCCTGCGGAACTAGGAGGATCGGGACATGAAGGAAGTCTTCGTCATCGCCGCCCGCCGCACCGCCGTGGGCAAGGCCCTGAAGGGCTCGCTGCGGCACACGCGCCCGGACGACCTGGGCGCCGCCGTGGTGCGCGAGCTCATCGCCGGCACGCCGGGCCTCGATCCCGCGCGCATCGGCGACGTGATCATGGGCTGCGCCATGCCCGAGGCCGAGCAGGGCATGAACGTGGGCCGCAACATCGCGCTGCTGGCCGGCCTGCCCGCCTCGGTGCCGGGCATGACCGTCAACCGCTTCTGCTCGTCGGGGCTGGAGACCATCGCCCTGGGCGCCATGCAGATCATGACCGGACGCTGCGACGTGGTGGTCGCCGGCGGCACCGAGACCATGACCCTGGTGCCCATGGGCGGCCTGCGTTACCTGCCCAACCCCACGCTCGCGGCCGAGCACCCGGAGGCCCTGCTGGGCATGGGCCTGACCGCCGAGCGCCTGGCCGAACGCGACGGACTCAGCCGCGAGGCCCAGGACGAGTTCGCCTACCACAGCCACCGGAAGGCCGTCGCGGCCATCGAGGCCGGACGCTTCAGGGACGAGATCGTGCCGGTCATGGCCCACCTGCCGGGCAGGGACGCCAAGGGACGGCCCGCCGACGTGCCGGTAGAGTTCAAGGTGGACGAGGGCCCCCGCGCCGACACCACCGTCGAGGCCCTGGCGAAGCTGAAGCCCGCCTTCAAGCTGGGCGGCACCGTGACCGCCGGCAACAGCAGCCAGATGAGCGACGGCGCCGCCGCCGTGCTGCTGGTCTCGGGCGAGGTGGCCAAGGAACTGAAGGTCCAGCCCATCGCCCGGTTTGTCGATTACCGGGTGGCCGGCGTGCCGCCCGAGATCATGGGCATCGGGCCGGTCGAGGCCGTGCCCCTGGTCATGAAGGCCGCGGGCCTGAGCCTGGACAAGATGGACGTCATCGAACTGAACGAGGCCTTCGCCGCCCAGAGCCTGGCCGTGTGCAAGGGCCTGGGCCTGGACCCGGCCGATCCCCGGCTGAACGCCAACGGGGGCGCCGTGGCCCTGGGCCACCCCCTGGGCTGCACCGGCGCCAAGCTCACCGCGACCGCGCTTTACGAACTGCAGCGCCGGGGCGGCAAGCACGCCCTGGTCACCATGTGCATCGGCACCGGCATGGGTGCGGCCGGCATCTTCGCCGCCGTCTAGAAGGAGATCGTCATGACCACCAAGACCTACCTGACCGGCGGCGAGTTCCTGCTGCAGCCGACCGCCCCGGCCGACGTCTTCACCCCTGAGGACTTCGACGAGAACCAGCGCATGTTCGCCCAGGCGGTGGACGACTTCACCGCGCGCCACATCCTGCCCGTGCGCGAGGACCTCGAGTACCACGGCAACACGGCCCTGGGCCGGGACCTGCTCAAGCAGGCCGGGACCATGGGCCTGCTGATGGCCGACGTCCCGGAGGCCTACGGCGGCCTGGGCTCGAGCAAGGCCACGATCATGCTCATCAGCGAGAAGATCGCCGCCACCGGCAGCTTCGCCGTCACCCACGGCGCCCAGGCGGGCATCGGCACCCTGCCGATCGTCTACTTCGGCACACCCGAGCAGAAGCAGGAGTACCTGCCCCGGCTGGCCACGGGCGAGCTGCTGACCTGCTACGCTCTGACCGAGCCGGGCAGCGGCTCGGACGCCCTGGCCGCGGCCACCACCGCGAAGCTGTCGGCCGACGGCTCCCACTACGTGCTCAACGGCACCAAGCAGTACATCACCAACGCCGGCTACGCCGAGATCGTGGTGCTGTTCGCCAAGGTGGACGGCGAGCACTTCACCGGCTTCATCGTCGACCTGAAGTCCCCGGGCGTGACCATCGGCGCCGAAGAGAAGAAGATGGGCATCAAGGGCTCATCCACCTGCGCCATCATCCTCGAGGACGTGAAGGTGCCGGCGGGGAACGTGCTGGGCGAGATCGGCAAGGGCCACCACATCGCCTTCAACATCCTGAACGTGGGCCGCTTCAAGCTGGGCGCCAGCACCGTGGGCGGCGCCAAGCAGGCCCTCGCCGCCGCCGTCCCCTACACCAAGCAGCGCAAGCAGTTCGACACGCGCATCTGCGACTTCGGCCTGATCCGCCGCAAGATCGCCGACGTGGCCGCGGTGGTCTTCGCCGCCGAGTCCATGGTCTACCGCACCGCCGGCCTGCTGGACGCGGCCATCGCCACCCTGGACAAGGCCGCGCCCGACTACGACCGCCAGAGCATCCGGCAGGTGGAGGAGTTCAGCATCGAGTGTTCGATGATCAAGGTCTTCGCCACCGAGGCCTGCGCCCTGGCGGCCGAGGAATGCCTGCAGATGCTGGGCGGCTATGGTTATTGCCAGGAGTACCCGCTGGAGCGCCTGTACCGGGACGAGCGCATCAACCGCATCTTCGAGGGCACCAACGAGATCAACCGCATGCTGGTGCCGGGGATGATCCTCAAGAAGGCCATGAAGGGCGAGCTTCCCTTCCTGCAGGCGGCCCAGGCGGTGGCCGGCGAGCTGACGGGCCTGCCCGCGTTCACCGACCCCGGCGAGCCCGGCTGGCTGGACGAGGAGACGAAGCTGGTCACCAACATGAAGAAGACCATGCTCGCGGTCACCGGCCTGGCGGCCCAGAAGTTCGGCGCGGACGTCAAGGACCAGCAGGGCGTGCTGGCCGACGCGGCGGACATCGGCATGGAGGCCTACGCCTGCGAGAGCGCGCTGCTGCGCACCCTCAAGCGGGCCGAGGCCAAGGGGCAGGACGCGGCCCAGCCCATGGCCGACATGCTGACCCTCTACGTGCACGACGCCATGGACCGGGTGGCGGTCAAGGCGCGCAACATCCTGGCCGCGGCCATGGAGGGGGACGAGCTGCGCACCACCCTGGCCGGGCTGCGGCGCCTGACCAAGCACGACCCGGTCAACCGGGCCGCGCTGCACGACGCCATCGCCGCGCGGGTGATCGACGCGGACGGGTACACGGTCAGCTGACCGGTGTACCGGCCGACAGGCTGACGGGCTGATAGGCGGACCGGCGGACCGGCCTCGACGGAACCGGCAAAATCGCCTATCCTGGCGCTCGGTGATCCCGTTCGCCGCGCGCCCGCCCCGGACGCCCGGCGCACCCGCAACCGGGCAGGAACCGCCCCGTGACCGACCAGACCAGGACCATCGGCCAGCCCGACGACGACGATCCGGACCGCACCGTGGCGGGCCCCGCCGGCCGTGCGGACCCCGGCTTGGACCCCGACGCCACCGTCGCCGCCGGCGGCGCCCCCGCCCGTGGCCTGCCCGACGCCGAAGTCGAAGGCGGCAACACCATCGGCCCCTACCGCCTGGTGCGCATGATCGGCGAGGGCGGCATGGGCCAGGTCTACCAGGCCGAGCAGACCGTACCGATCCGCCGCACCGTGGCCCTGAAGGTGGTCAAGCGGGGCATGGACACGGCCGAGTTCGTCTCGCGCTTCGAGTCCGAGCGCCAGGCCCTGGCGGTGATGGACCACCCCTGCATCGCCAAGGTCTTCGACGCCGGGGCCACGCCCCGGGGCCGCCCCTACTTCGTCATGGAGTTCGTGGACGGCATCCCTTTGACCGAATACTGCGACGAGCACCGCCTGGACCTGCGCCGGCGCCTGGAGCTGTTCATCCTCGTCTGCGAGGGGGTGCAGCACGCCCACCAGAAGGCCATCATCCACCGGGACCTGAAGCCCGGCAACGTGCTGATCACCGAGTTCGACGGCAATCCCGTGCCCAAGATCATCGACTTCGGCGTGGCCAAGGCCATGGACCGGGACCTGACCGAGAACACCCTGCGCACGGGCATGGGCCAGGTGGTCGGCACCCCCGCCTACATGAGCCCCGAGCAGGCGGACCTGGACTCGTCCGACGTGGACACCCGCACCGACGTCTACGCCCTGGGGGTCATCCTCTACGAGCTGCTGGCGGGCGAGCGCCCCTTCGCCCGGGAGCAACTGGAGAAGGCCGGGTTCAAGGAGGCCATGCGGATCATCCGCGAGGACGACCCGCCCCGGCCCAGCGACCGCTACACCACCCTGGCGGGCCGCCGCGACGAGATCGCCCACGCCCGCGCCGTCGAGCCCACGGTCCTGCGCCGCCGCCTGCGCGGCGACCTGGACTGGATCACCATGAAGGCCCTGGAGAAGGACCGGCAGCGGCGCTACACCACCGCCTACGGCCTGGCCAGGGACGTGAAGCGCTACCTCAAGCACGAGCCCGTGAGCGCCGGTCCGCCGACCGCCTCCTACCGCGTCGGCAAATTCGTGCGGCGGCACCGCACCGGCGTGGCCGCGGGCGCCCTGGTGGCGGTGGCCCTGGTGCTCGGAGCCGTCGGCACCACCGTCGGCATGATCCGCGCCGTGAAGGCCGAGCAGGTGGCCCAGGAGGAGGCCGCCACCGCCACCCGGGTCACCGACTTCCTGGTGGACCTGTTCGAGGTCTCGGACCCGGAGCACGCCCGGGGCGAGACCATCACCGCGCGGGAGATCCTCGACCAGGGCGCCGGGCGCATCGAGGCCGAACTGTCCGGCCAGCCCCACGTCAGAGCCCGCCTGATGACCACCATCGGCAAGGTCTACCGCAACCTCGGACTGTACGAGGCGGCCAGCCCCTACCTGGAGGAGGCGGTCAGCCTGCGCCGGGCCGAGGGGCCGAGTCCGGACCTGTCGGTGAGCCTGGCCGAGCTGGCGGACCTCTACCGGGTGCTCGCCCGCTACGACGAGGCGGCGGCCATGCTGCAGGAATCGCTGGCGGACTTGGGCGGGCGCGAGGCCCCGGACCAGCTCACCCTCGCGGTCAGCCTGAACGAACTGGCGGGCGTCTACCGCCGCCAGGGCCGCTACGACGAGGCCCTGCCCCTGTACGAACGTGCCCGCGACCTGCGGGTCGCGGCCCTGGGCCCGGACGACCCCCTGGTGGCGGTCAGCGACAACAGCCTGGCCGCCTTGGCCTGGAACCGCGGCGACTACGCCGAAGCCGAGGCGCGCTTCCTGCGGGCCCTGGACGTGTGGGAGCGGGCCTACGGCGACAGCCACGCAGACGTGGCCAAGGGCCTGAACAATCTGGCCCTGCTCTACCACCAGCTCCGGCGCTACGACGAGGCCGAACGCCTCTACCGCCGCGCCGTGCCCATCTACGAGAAGGTGCTGGGGCCCGAACACCCGCGCCTGGGCCAGGCCCTGAACAACCTGGCCCTGGTCTGCTACGACCAGGGGCGCTACGCCGAAGCCGAGACGCACTACCGCCGCGCGCTGGCCATCCGCGAGGCCGCCCTGGGGCCCGACCACCCGGACGTGGCCCAGACCCTGAACAACCTGGGCAACCTGGCCCGGCAGCAGGCGCGCCACGCCGAGGCGGACACCCTGCTGCAGCGGGCCCTGGACATCCGGCGGCGCGTGCTGGGCGCCGAGCATCCGGACGTGGCCTGGAGCCAGCGGGACCTGGGCGCCCTGGCCGACGCCCGGGGCGACACCGCCGCCGCCCGCCTGTGGTTCACCCGGTCCATCACCACCTTCACGGCCGCCA
>JBHEPC010000315.1:0-31198 GCA_046260475.1 Candidatus Krumholzibacteriia bacterium
GTCCGGGGCCGGCGGCGCCGGCGGCCTGGTCTCGTTGGGCATGGGCGATCAGTCCTTCGCACAGCACGGCCATCACCAGGCCGATGTTCAGGTTGCGGTCGATGTCCCCGCGGGCCGCGTCGATGGCCGCCAGGTCCTCCAGCAGGGTCCGGGTGCAGCGGCCGGCGGCCGCCTGGCGCACCACCGCAGCGGCCGGCTCCAGCCGGGGCTGCCAGCCGCTTCCGCCTTCCAGGCAGCCTATGGTGTCACTGTAGAGCAGATTCAGCGCCTCGCATAGCAGGATGGCCCGCTCCCGCTTCTGCACGGTGTCCTTGGCCTCGGCCTGTTTGGCGGCCAGGTCCGGCGGCAGGCACTCGGCCGGCACCTTGCCCGCGTGCAGGTCGTCGGCCCCGAGGGCGGCCACGGCCCGGTCGCCCCGGTGGATGGCCGCAAACAGCAGGGCGGCCCAGTCGGTGACCAGGCGCGCCCCCGGGCGCAGCAGGGCCGCGGCGCGGCGGGCGTTGCCGTCGGCGGCGTGGGCGGCGGCGCGGGCGGCGGGCGGCTCGGCCCCCGTCACCCGCCCCAGCAGGTCGGCCAGCTCCGTGGGGGGCCAGGGCGCGAAGCGCACCTTCTGGCAGCGCGAGAGGATGGTCGGCAGCATGCCCTCGGTGCCGGTCGTCAGCACGATGATCACCGACTGCGGCGGCGGCTCCTCCAGGGTCTTGAGGAAGGCGTTGGCCGCCGCCGGGTTCAGGCGCTGGCCGTCGGCCACCACCGCCACCTTCCAGGCCCCCTGGTAGGCCCGCCGGCGCAGGAAATGGATCAGCGAGCGCACCGTCAGGGCGCCCGGATGCTCGGGGTCGCCGATGCCCACGTTGGCGCTGGCCGCCCAGGGGGAGGCGTGGAAGGGGTCGGCGATCTTCGCGGCGAAGAGGTCGCGCACGTCCTGCTCGCTGACCGTGGCCGGCGCGGCGCCGATCCAGCGGATGTCCGGGTGCTGGAAGGAGAGGGCCTTGACGCAGCTCTCGCAGCGGGCAGCCGGCGTGCAGGCGGCCGGGTCGGCGCAGTTCAGGCGGCGGGCGAACTCCAGGGCGGTGGCCTCGCGGCCGGTGCCCTCGGCCCCCACGAAGAGCAGGGGCTGGCCCAGCTTGTCCGCCGCGCGCAGGCGCTCGAGGCGGTCCAGGACGGCGGCGCGGCCATGAAAGACGGTGGCGGTCAACGGTGCGCTCCCCGGTCCGAGGGTCGGCGAAGGTGCGGGGACCCGGGCCGCGCGGGCCGGTCAGCGGGGCCGCAGCCAGTCGGCCGGATCCAGGGGGGTGCGGCCGTGCCGCACCTCGAAGTAGAGCTGGGCGTCCTCGCCGGGCTCGGGCCTGCCCACCTCGGCCAGGACCTGGCCCCGGGCGGCGGCCTCCCCGGCGGCCACGAAGACCCTCGCCAAATGGGCGTACAGGGTGTAGTAGCCGTCGCCGTGGTCAAGGATAACGCATCGGCCGAAGCCGGGCAAATGGTCGGCGAACTCGACCGTGCCCCCGGCGACGGCGGCCACGGCCGTGCCTGCGGGCGCGGCGATGTTCACGCCGTTGTTCAGGGTCACGGTCTTGAAGCGCGGGTGCACCGAACGGCCGAAGCCCCGCAGCAGGTCGCCCTGGACGGGCCACTCCAGGCGGCCGGCGTTGGCCGCCAGGGCGCCCTCGGCGGGCACGGGGGCGCGCTCGAGGGCCGGATCGGCCGCCCGCTGGACCCGCTGCTGCTCCAGGTCCTCGAGCACGTAGCCCAGCTTCTGCTCGTTGAGGTTCAACTCCATGAGCTGGTTCTTGAGGTCCTTGCGCTCGGTCTGCAGGTCCCGCAGGGCGGCGGTCTTCTCCGCCGCCAGGGCCTGCAGGTGGGCGGTCTGGGCCCCCACCTCGGCGCGGGTCTGCCAGATCTCCGCCAGGGCGGCGTCCAGCAGGCGCTGCTGGTGGACCAGGCGGCGGCCGTGGCCGCGGGTCTGTTCCACCAGCGAGGCCTCGACGCGGGCCACCATGCGGGCCAGCTTCATGCGCGCCATCAGCTCCGAGACGCTGGCCGCCGTCAGCACCGTGCGCACCTCGTCGGCGCGGCCGCGCATGTACAGGGCCCGCAGGTTGCGGCCCAGGGTCGCGCGGCGCTCGGCGAACACCACGCGGCTGGAGTCCAGGCGCGCGCCCAGGGTGTCGCCCTGGGCCAGCAGCTCCCGCTCGCGCCGGTCCATCTCGCCCAGCAGGCGGCTGGTGGTCTCGATCTCCTGCTCGATCTCCGCGACGCCGCGCCGCACGTCCTTCTCCCGGCCCTCCAGGGAGCTCATGCGGGCGCGCTGGGCGGCGATCTGGTCGCGCAGGGCGGCCAGCTTGGAGGTGTTCTCCTGGATGCTCGAGGCCAGCGGGTCGGCCGCCGGTCCGTCGCCGCCGGCGGCCGGCAGCACTGCCGGCAGCGCCAGCGCCAGCACCAGCACCAGGCCCAGGACCGGCGCGCCGCGGCGCATCACAGATCGCTCCGCAGGGTCAGGTACTTGCGCATGGCCGCCCAGCTGCCCACCAGGCCCAGCAGCACGCAGAAACCCACGAAGCCGCCCACCTGCACCGGCGTGAAGAAGACGATGCCGCCGAGGCGGCCGTCCAGCACGCGGCCCGCCACCAGCACCACGCCCATGGCCAGGGCGCCGGCCAGCAGGCCCTGGATCATGCCCTCGCACAGGTAGGGCGTGCGGATGAAGGCGTTGGTGGCGCCCACCAGCTTCTGGACCTGGATGACGCGGGCGTTGGCGGCCATGGTCAGCTTGACCGTGTTGGAAATGACGAACACCGCCGCCCCGAAGACCACCAGGCCCACCAGCAGGCTCGCCAGCTGGAAGCGCAGGGTCCAGGTCTCCAGGGCGTCGATCCACTCCTGGTGGAAGACGATCTCCTGGACCTCCGGCCAGTGGCCCGCCTCCCGCGCCACGGCGCGCACCGACTCCAGGTTGCGGGCCTCCGGGCGCAGGGTCAGGTGGTAGGAGGCCGGCAGGGGATTTTCGTCCAGCAGCGCCAGCAGCTCGGCGTCCTCGCCCAGGCTGGCGCGGAACTCGTGCAGCGCCGCCTCGGGGCTGATGTACGTGACCTGGGCCACGCCCGGGATCACCACCAGCTGCGGCTGCAGGGCGGCGACCCGCTCCTCGTCCAGGCCGCCCCTCAAAAAGACGCGCATGTCGATGCCCGCGCGGGCCTGCTCCAACATCTGCCCCAGGTTCAGGGTGGCCAAAGTCAGCACCGCCAGGACCAGCAGGGCCGAGCCCATGATCAGGATCGTGACACCGGTGGTCAGTTTCCGGCGGTGGAAACCGGCGCAGGATTCCCGCAGCAGGTACGCGGCCTGGGCGGTCCTAAGCATGGACGGCCTCCCGGGATACGGCCTCGACCGGCCGGTACATCCGGTCGGCCAGGCTGGCGCTGCGGTCGACGGGCACGCGGCGCTTGACGTCCGAGGCGATGCGCCCGCCCTCGACGACGATCACCCGCTGGCCGAAGGTCTTGACGATGCCGTGGTCGTGGGTGCTGAAGACCACGCAGGTGCCCGCGTCGTTGATGCGGAACAGCAGGTCGATGATCTCCTGGGCCGTGACCGGGTCCAGGTTGCCCGTGGGCTCGTCCGCCAGCAGGATCTTGGGGCTGTTGACCATGGCCCGGGCGATGGCCACGCGCTGCTGCTCGCCGCCCGAGAGCTGGCGGGGCAGGCGGTGGCGCTTGTCCCACAGGCCCACGTTGGTCAGCACGCGCATCACGTTGCGCACGATCTGGCCCGAGGGCACGCCCACCACCAGCTGGGCGAAGGCCACGTTGTCGTAGACGCTGCGGTCCTCCAACAGGCGGAAATCCTGGAACACGAAGCCGATCTCCCGGCGCAGGCGCGGGATGTGGCGGCGGCTCATCTTCGTGGCCAGCATGCCGCGGACGATGACCTGGCCCCGGGTGGGGAAGGCGTCCATGGCGATCAGGCGCAGCACGCTGCTCTTGCCGGCGCCCGAGGGGCCGGTCAGGCAGAGGAACTCGCCGTTGGCGATGGTGAAGTTCACGTCCTGCAGCGCGGCCTGGTCGCTGTAGACCAGGTCCACGTGGCGGAAGGCGATGATGCCGCGCTCCTCCAGGGGGCCGGCGGCGAGGTCGTGGTCCCGTTCGCGCAAGCTCGTGGTGCTCAAGGTGTCCTCCGGACCTGCGGCGGCCGACCGGGCTCCGTGGGGGGACGCGGGCCCGGCCGGTCGCCGTCGTGCGGGGCCGCCGCGGCAAGGCGGCTCTCCCGTGTCGGCCCGGGTCTTGCACGATCCGTGCCGCCCGGCGATCATCCCCGGCGACGGCCCCCAGGCCCCAACGCGACCAGCGAGGACCCCGCCATGGCCCGCCCCGACCTGTCCCTGTGCCTGATCGTCCGCGACGAGGCCGCCATGCTGCCCGGTTTCCTGGCGGCCGCCGACGGCCTGGCGGACGAGCTGGTGGCGGTGGACACGGGCTCCCGGGACCGGACGACGGACCTGCTGGCAGCCGCCGGCGCCCGCGTGGTCCGTCACTGTTGGCAGGAGGATTTCGCCGCCGCCCGCAACGCCGCCCTGGACGCCGCCGCCGGGCGCTGGATCCTGGTCCTGGACGCCGACGAACGGCCGACGGCCGCCCTGGTCGCCCAGGTGCGCGCCCTGCTGGGCGACCCGGCCGCCGGCGCCGCCACCCTGGTGATGCGCAACGCCCTGCCCACGGGCGGCCACAAGGACGCCGACCTGCTGCGGCTGTTCCGCAACGACCCGCGTATCCGCTACCGCCACGCCATCCACGAGGACGCCTCCGCCGGCGTGGCCGCGTTCCTGGCCGCCACCGGCCTGGTGCAGCGCCGCCTGGGCGGCATGGTCCACCACCTGGGCTACGTGCGCGACCACGCCGCGGCCCGCGCCAAGCAGGACCGGGACACGGCCATCCTGCGGCGCCTGGTGGCCGCCGACCCGGGCGACCTCTACAGCTGGTACAAGCTGCTCGAGCAGGCCCGGTTCTGGGACGACCGCGCGCTGCGCGCCGCCACCGCGCCCGCCGCGGCGGCGGCCTTCGCCGCGGCCGACGCCGCCTGGCTGGGGACCCGGCCCTGGAGCGGCGACCTGGCCGCCATGCTGGCCGAGGCCGCGGCCGACGACCCGGCCACCCGCCTGGTCTGGCTCGCGGCCAACCGGGACCGCACCGCGCCCACGGCCGCCTGGCACCTGGCCCGGGCCCGCTGGCTGGAGGCGACGGGCGACCTGACCGGGGCCGACGCGGCGGCCCGGGACGGCGAGGTCGCCGCCCGGGACGGGTCCGCCCACCTGGCGGTGCGGGCGCGCCTGCTGCGGGCCCGCCTGGCCGCCGCGGCCGGCGACCTGGCCGCCGCCCGGGACCTGGCCACCGCCGCCGCCGACGCCGTGCCCACCGACGCGGAGGCCCTGCTGGCGGGCGTGGCCTTCAGCCGCGCGGCCGGCGGTGAGGCGGGCCTGCAGGCCTTCGTGGCCGCGCGCCGGGCCGCCGCCCCCCACGCCGACCCTGACCTGGCCCGGGCGCTGCTGGGCGCCGGGCAGCCGGCCGCCGCCGCCGGGGTGCTGGCCGACCTGGCCCTTGCCGACCCGGCCGCCGCGCTGGGGCTGCTGGTCTGCGCGCTGGTGACGGGGGAGCCCTTCGACCGCACCCTGGACCTGGATCAGGACGCGGCGGACGCGGCGCTGCGGGAGTGGGTGGGGTTGCTGTGGGAGAGCCGGCGCACCGACCTGATGGCGGCCTTCGCCGACCGCGCGCCGTCGGTCACGGGGGCGTTCCCCTGGCTGCCGGAATTCCTGGCCGAGCGGACGCGGCGGCTCAGCTCTTCTCGTCGATGAAGAAGCGCCGGCGCAGGCCCTCGACGTACTTCGCCAGGGCCGCCTCGATCTTCTCCCCTTCGACCACCAGGCGCAGGTCGTCCTTCAGCTCGGCGTAGGTGTACATGTGCCCGGGCCGGCGCTCGCGCACCTGGAACACGTACCAGCCGGCGGGGGTCAGGACCGGCTCGGTGATCTCGCCCACGGCGGCCTGCTCCAGCGCGCCGCGGAACTGGTCCGAGAGGTCGCTCAAAGGGAAGGTCCCCAGCAGCCCGCCGCGCGCGGCCGACGCCGGGTCGGCGCTGGTGGCCGCCGCCACCGCGGCGAAGTCCTCGCCCGCCAGCACCCGCGCCCGCGCCGCCTCGGCCGCGGCCCGCGCCCGGTCCACGTCCTGTTGCGTGACCTCGGTGGGCAGGAAGATCTGGCTGACGGCGCGGCGGCCGTCCGGCTCGATGGCGTCCACGCGCAGCAGGTGCACGCCGCGGCTGGACAGCACCGGCCCGCTCACCTGGCCCGCCTCCAGGGCGAAGACCGCCCGGTCCAGGGCCTGGTCGAACAGGTCACCCGGCGCCACCACGCCCACGGCGCCGCCGCGCTGGGCGTTGGGCCCCCGGGAGAACTCGGCTGCGACCTCGGCGAAGGGCCGGCCGGCGGCCAGGGCGGCCTGCGCCCGGGCCACGACCTCCTGGATGGCCTGGCGCTGCTCGGCCGACGGCTGCACCGGCACCATGATCGCGGCGATGGTCACGCTGTCCGGCTCGGTGGGCATGTCGGCCAGGTGGGACCGGTAGTACTCCTGGACCTCGTTTT
The DNA here is from genome assembly GCA_046260475.1 of Candidatus Krumholzibacteriia bacterium. Classification (GTDB taxonomy): domain Bacteria; phylum Krumholzibacteriota; class Krumholzibacteriia; order LZORAL124-64-63; family LZORAL124-64-63; genus JACZKN01. The sequence continues at coordinate 6,641 of JBHEPC010000315.1, forward strand.
CCATGACCTCGACGTCCGGCCGGATGAACTTGCCCACCACCAGACGCAGGTACTGGTCGTCCCGCAGCTGGGTGCGCATGCGGCCGCGGAAGTCGGCCAGGGTGGTGCCGCTGCGCACGAGCTCGCGCTCGAAGGCCTCGCTCGAGCCGAAGCGTTCCACGTACTGGGCGATGCGCTGCTCGACGCTCCGGCTGATGCCCTCCTCGTCCACCTGCATGTCGGCGGCCTTGGCCGCCGCGATGATCAGCTTGCTCTCGATCAGACGCTCGAGCATTTCCCGGCGCAGCTCGGGGGTGTCCGGGCTGACGGGTTGGCTCTGGTACTCCTGGTTCAGGCGGTGCAGCTCGACCTCGCGGTCCAGGTCGCTCTGCAGGATGGCCTCCTCGTCCACGATGGCCAGGATGCGGTCCACCAGTTGCGGCTCCTGTTGGGCCAGGACCGCGGGCACACCGGCGCCCGGCGGCGGCACCAGGGCCGCCGCCAGGGCGCAGACGAGGATCAGGGCGGCGTCAGCCGCGGGGAACGGCCGGACCCGGCGCTTCCACATCGGTCAGCTCCTTCCAGGATTTCACCTGGTCGAGGTTCTCGTCGAAGCGCTCGACGCCGAACTCCTCGGCCCACTGGGCCAACAGGTCCTGGAACGCCTGCTCCTTGCGCTCGTTGCGGATGCGCTTGCCCATGGCCTCGGCCACCTCGCGCAGCTCCGCCGCGCCGCCGGGCAGGACCGCGTCGACGCGCACCACGCCCCAGCGCTCGTCGCCGGCGGGGAAGGGCTCGCCCAACTCACCCTGCGCCGTGGCGAACAGGGCGTCGCGCACCGGGCCGGTGCTGTTGGCCGGCACCTCGGTCAGCTTGCCGGCGTTGCCCTTGTTGTTCTCGTCGGTCCCGTAGGCGTTCAGGACGTCGATCCAGCGCTCGCCCGCCGCCAGCCGGGCGTGGGCCTCGCGGGCCTGGGCCTCGTCGGCGGCCAGCACCAGGCGGCCGGTGCGGCGCTCGGGCTGGGCGAACTCGCCGTGGTGCTCGTCCCAGTAGGCCTGCAGCTGTTCCGGGGTGACCTGTTCGTCGAAGGTGACGATCTCGCCGTAGAGGGCGGTGACCATCATCTCCTCCACCTTGAGGTCCACCTTGGTCACCACCTCGGGATCTGCGAAGAAGCCCAGGCGCCGGGCCTCGGCGTCGACCAGGGCGCGCTCCAACTCGTTGATGATGTGGGCGCGCAGGCCGCCCTTCATCACCCCCTTCTTGGGGCGCTGGAAGGCGTTCATGCGGTCGAAGCGCACCTTGTAGTCGCCCAGGGTGAAGCTCTTGCGCTCGCCGTCCAGCACGTACGAGTAGCACGGCAGGTCCAGGTCCGCGGGCGCCACCTGCAGGGGCAGCAGCTGGTCCTGGGGCACCGGGCGATTGGTCGCCTGGTCGATCATCTCCTCGGTCGCGGGCAGGCCCTCCCAGCACTTGAGCAGCGCCGTGTCGTCGACGGTCAGCTCGTAGCGCGCGTGCATCTTCTCGCGGAAGTCGTTGCGCAGCTTGGCGATCTTGCGGTTGCGGGTCACGTCCAGGATCCGCGCCAGGGCGTCCTCGCGGGACGGCTTCTCGCCCTGCTTCTCCCCGTCGACGCGGACGACCCACCAGCCGTATTCGGTCAGGACGGGCTCGGTCAGGCCGCCGACCTCGACGGCGAAGATGGGCGCCTCGAACTCGGGGTCGAAGCGGCCCCAGGGGATGACCATCTCCAGGTTGCCCTTGGTGGGGATGCTGCCGTCGTGGTAGCGGGCGACCACGTCGTCCCAATCGGAGCCGTCGGTGGCCATGGCGCGGGCCGCGAGCGCGTCCTCCCTGCTGTTGCAGATGAGGTAGCGGATCGAGCGCTGCCGGCCCAGGTTGGCGTAGAAGGCGTCCACTTCCTCGTTGCTGAGGGTGTTGGACGGGTCGCCGATGACGTCGGCCCACAGGGCCAGGCCGGCCTCGAAGGAGAGCAGCGACTTGCGCGCCTCGACGATGCGCGGGTCGTTGGCGTAGCCCAGCTGCGCGGCCTTGCGGACCATCAGTTCCTTGTTGATGAGCGTGGTCAGGAACTCGGTCTTGCCCTCGGTGGACGCCATGTCCAACGGCTGCCCGTCCGGACCCTTGGGCAATTCGGTCTCCTCGAGGCGCCCAAGGCGGTCCTCGTAGTAGCCGCTGCGGATCTCCGTGTCGCCGACGGTCGCCAGCAGGACGCCGTCGTCGGCCTGCTTGCCGCCGCAGCCGGCCAGAAGGGCCAGGGCGGCCGGAACGACGAACAGGACGGCGGCTGCGGCACGGGCGCGGCGGCCGGTCAGCGGGCGGGGCATGGACAGCATGGTCACTCCTTGTTCTGCAGCCCGAGCACGCGCTCGAGCGTGACGGCGGCCGTGGCCAGGTGGTCCTCCCTGGCCGACGGCACCTTCAGGATGAACTGATCGATGGCCTTGAACTGCAGGCCGCGAGGGCCAGCTGCCATCAAGCCCTGAATGATAGTGGCCGGCGGCTCGTGGCCGCCAGCGAAAAAGAAATCCAGGCCCTGCCGCGTGGCGCGGATCTCCGCGATGCCGGCCCGGCCGGCGAGTATGCGCAGGCGCTGGATCTCCAGCAGGGCCACCACCGGGGCGGGCAGCGGCCCGTAGCGGTCCTTGAACTCGTCCCGCAGGCGGTCGCAGCCGGCCGGGTTGCGCAGCCGCGCGATCCGGCGGTACAGGTCCATCTTGTGCTGGGGGTCGCCCACGTAATCGTCGGGCAGGTAGGCCGCCAGCCGCAGCTCGACCTTCACTTCCAGCGGGGCAACACCGCCCCCGCCGCGAAGTTCCGCCACCGTCTCTTCGAGCAGGCGGCAGTAGAGATCGAAGCCGATGGCCTCCATGTGGCCGTGCTGCTCCTCGCCCAGCAGGTTGCCCGCGCCGCGGATCTCCAGGTCGCGCATGGCGATGTGGTAGCCCGAGCCCAGGGCCTGGAATTCCTCCAGGGCGGCCAGGCGGCGCCTCGCCTCCGGGGTCAGGCGCTCGCCGGGCGGGGTCATCAGGTAGGCGAAGGCGCGGTGGTTGCTGCGGCCCACGCGTCCGCGCAGCTGGTAGAGCTGGGCCAGGCCGAAGCGGTCGGCGCGGTCGATGATGATGGTGTTGACCCGCGGCATGTCCAGGCCCGACTCGATGATGGCCGTGGCCACGAGGACGTCGTACTCGTGGTCCAGGAAGGCCGACATGATCTGCTCCAGCTTCTCCTCGTGCATCTGGCCGTGGGCCCAGGCCACGCGCACGTTCGGCAGCAGCTTGCGGATCAGCTGGGCCATGCCCTCGATGGTCTGCACCCGGTTGTGCACGAAGAACACCTGCCCGCCCCGGTGCAGCTCGCGCAGGATGGCCTCGACCAGCACCTTCTCGTCGAAGGCGCACAGCTCCGTGTGGATGGGCAGGCGGTCCCGGGGCGGCGTGTTGATCAGGCTCATGTCCCGCGCCCCCATCAGGGCCAGATAAAGGGTGCGCGGGATGGGTGTCGCGCTGAGGGTCATCACGTCCACCTGCCGCTTCAGCTCCTTGATGCGCTCCTTGTGGCGCACGCCGAAGCGCTGCTCCTCGTCGATGACCAGCAGGCCCAGGTCCCGGAAGCGCACGTCCCGCGACAGCAGGCGGTGGGTGCCCACCAGCACGTCCACCTGGCCGGCGGCGCAGCGGGCGGTGACGTCCTTCTGCTCGGCGGGGGTGCGGAAGCGGCTGAGGGTCTCCACGCGGACCGGGAAGTCGCGGAAGCGCTCGGAGAAGACCGCGCCGTGCTGGTTCGCCAGCAGGGTCGTCGGGCACAGCACCGCCACCTGCTTGCGCCCCTGCACGGTCTTGAACGCCGCGCGGATGGCCACCTCGGTCTTGCCGAAGCCCACGTCGCCGCAGACCAGCCGGTCCATGGGCTCGGGCGATTCCATGTCGCGCTTGGTGTCGGCGATGGCGGTCAGCTGGTCGGGGGTCTCGCTCCACAGGAACGAGTCCTCCAGGGCCTTCTGCAGCGGGGTGTCCGGGCCGAAGGCGTGGCCGGGCCGGGCCTGGCGGGCCGCGTAGAGCTCGATCAGCTCGGCCGCCATGGCGCGGATGGCCTTGCGGGCCTTGCCCTTGACCTTAAGCCAGCTGCCCGAGCCCAGGCGCGCCAGCGGCGGGTTGGCGCCCTGGTCGGAACTGTAGCGCTCGACCTGGTCGATGTTCTCGACCGGCACGTAGACCTTGCCGTCGTCGGCGTACTCCAGCAGCAGGCACTCGCGCTCGACGCCCTCGACGGTGATCACGCGCAGGCCCTTGTACAGGCCGATGCCGTACTCCAGGTGCACCACGTACTCGCCCGGCTGCAGCGAGGCGCGCTCCTTGACCAGGCCGCTGCTGCGGTGGCGCACCCGGCCCGGCCGGCGGTAGCGCTGGAAGAACTCGTGGTCGGTCAGGACGGCCAGCCGCGCGTCCGGCCAGTCGAAGCCCGCGGAGAACGAGCCCACCAAAGGCACCGTCCGCGGCGGCGCGCCGCCCGCCTCCTCCAGCAGCTCGCCCAGGCGGGCGGCCTGCCCCCGGTTGTCGCAGAGCAGGAACACGGCCTGGCCCGCCGCCTCGCGCCGGCGCAGCTCGTCTGCCAGCGCGGCGACCTCGCCCCCGCGCAGCGGCTGCCCGGTGGCGGCGAAGGCCACCACCTGCCCCGGCACCAGGCCCAGCCAGCGGATCTGGGGGTCCCCCGCGATCCAGGACGGGGCCAGAAAGACGTGGTCCTGGCCGGGCCGGGCCAGGCGGTCGGCCGGCTCGACCAGCTCGGCGCATTCCGGCAGCACCGGCTCCCGCTCCAGGCGTCCGGCCCGCAGGCGCGGCAGCTCGCCGTCCATCAGGGCCGACTGCTCGCCCAGGCGCACCGGATCGACCCAGAACACCGTCACGCCTTCGGGCAGGTAGTCCGCCAGCAGGGCCGTGGGACCCAGCCAGGGCAGGTACGATTCCAGGCCCTGGTCGGCCAGGCGATCCTCCAGGCGGGCCTGCAGGTCCTCCAGCAGTTCGTCGTCCCGGCGGCCCTGCGCCAGCAGGCGCTCCTCCACCCGGCCCAGGCAGGCCAGGACCGCCTCCTCGTCGATGTGCAGGTGGCTGACGGGCAGGACGACGGCCTCCTCGCCCCGCTCGGTGGTGCGCTGGCTCTCCACGTCGAAGCGGCGCACCGAGACGATCTCGTCGTCGAAGAACTCCACGCGCAGGGGCTGCTCGCCCGGGGTGAAGATGTCGATCAGACCGCCGCGGCGGGCGAAGTCCCCCACCTTGGCCACCATGCCGGCGGGGCGGTACCCCAGGCGGACCAGGGCCGCGCCCAGCGCGTCCGGGTCCACGCGCTGGCCCACCTTCAGGCGGATGCGGACGCGGTCCAGGGTGCCCGGCGCCATCAGGCGTTGGCGCACCCCCACCAGCGAGGTGACGACGAAGGGGGAAGCCTCCGACCGCAGGCGCTGCAGGCCCTCCATGCCGTCGCCCACCATGGAGGGCTCGGGGGAGTTGTGGTCGAAGGCCAGGACTTCCTGCTGGGGCAGGTAGATCACCGCGCCGCGGCCCAGCCAGGTCTCCAGGTCGTCGGCCAGCTGCACGGCCGACTCCCGGTCGGCGGTCACGACCAGGGCGGCGCGGCCGGTGCGGGCGCGCCAGCCGGCCAGCAGCGCCGCGCCGGCGCCGCCGTGCAGGCCGGTCACGACGCGGGCGGTGCCGGGCGCCCGCAGGGCGGACTCCACCGTGGCCACGGCCTCCAGGAGGCCCTCGCCGGCCGTCGTGTCCAGCAGGGAGGCGTGCAGCAGCCCCGCGGGGTCGCCGCACGCGTCGGGTCGTTCGTCCGTCATGTCCGTCCCCGGGCGGGCCGCGCCCGGCTAGAAGGTCGCCCGCTGCGCGTTGAAGGGCGTGATCTGCCGCAGCCGTGCAACGATCACCGGCAGCACCTGGGCCACGTACTCCACCTGCTCCATGGTGTTGTAGCGCGACAGGGAGAAGCGGATCGAGCCGTGGGCCCGCGTGAACGGGATGCCCATGGCCCGCAGCACGTGGCTGGGCTCGAGGCTGCCGCTGGTGCAGGCCGAGCCGCTGCTGGCGGCCACGCCGGCGCGGTCCAGCAGCAGCAGGATGCCCTCGCCCTCGATGTATTCGAAGCTGATGTTGGTGGTGTTGGCCAGCCGGCGCACCGGGTCGCCGTTGCGCCGCGAGTCCGGGACGCGCTCGAGCAGCAGCGTCTCGAGGCGGTCGCGCATGGCGCGCACCGTGGTGTCCTCGACCTCGCGCCCCGCGCGCGCCAGGTCGCAGGCCACCCCCAGGCCGGCGATGGCCGCCACGTTCTCGGTGCCGGCGCGGCGCCCGCGCTCCTGGTGCCCGCCCACGATCAGGGGCCGGATCTTGGTGCCCTTGCGCACGTAGAGCGCGCCCACGCCCTTGGCCGCGTGCAGCTTGTGCCCCGAGAGGGAGAGCAGGTCCACGACCTCGAGGCTGCGCAGGTCCAAAGGCAGCTTGCCCGCCGCCTGCACGGCGTCCACGTGGAAGACCGCGCCCTTCGCCTTGACGATTTGCCCCACCGCGGCCGGGTCGAAGAGCACGCCGGTCTCGTTGTTGGCCATCATCACCGAGACCACGGCCGTGTCCGGCCCGATGGCGTCGGCCAGCTCGTCCAGGTCCAGGTTTCCGTCCGGGTCCACGCCCAGGTAGGTGACCGCGCAGCCTTGCCGCTTCTCCAGGTCCCGGCACAGGCCCAGCACCGCAGGGTGCTCCACGGCGGTGGTGACGATGTGGCGCTTGCCCGGGTTGGCATGCAGCGTGCCCACGATGGCCAGGTTGTCGCTCTCGGAGCCGCCGCTGGTGAAGACGATCTCGCTGGGCAGCTCGGCGCCCAGCAGGGCGAGAACCTGCTCGCGGGCGGCGGCCACCGCCTCCCCGGCCCGGGCCCCGAAGCCGTGCATGCTCGACGGGTTGCCGTAGTGCTCGGTCAGGTACGGGAGCATGGCGGCCACCACCTCGGGGGCGACCGCGGTGGTGGCGTTGTTGTCCATGTAGACGCCGCCGGGGGGCGGCCCGGGCAGCCCCTCCATCAGGTTGAAGCCGCGGGAGGCGTCGGCCATCAGCTCACCTCGATCACTTCGATGCGTTCGTCCACGAACTCGCGCAGCTGCGCCTCGACCCAGCCCTTGATGGTGGCGTCGGAGGCGCGGCAGGCGGCGCAGGCCCCGGTCAGGCGCACGAAGACCCGGGGCTCCTGCCAGCGCACGAACTCAATGTCGCCGCCGTCGTGGCGCAGGGCCGGGGCGATGTCTCCGGCCAGCAGCTCGCGGATGCGCGCGACCACCGCCGTCTGGTCCGCCGCCGGCGCGGCCGCGGCCGCCGCGGCGGGCGCCGCCGCGTGGGCGCTGCCGGTCGCCGCGGGCAGGGGCGCCAGGTCGTGCAGGCCGCCGCGGGCGGGCCCGGCGGGCGCGGCGGACTCGTCGGCGCGCAGCTGCTCCCGGCACTCGCGCAGCAGGTCGGCGATCTCGTGGTGGCAGTCGCCGCAGCCGCCGCCGGCCTTCGTGTAGTGGGTGACGTCCTCGATCTCCTCGAGGCGGTGGGCCAGGATGGCCGCGCGGACCGTGTCGCGGGTCACCTGGTAGCAGTGGCAGAGCAGGGACTGCTGGTGCAGCAGGTGGCAGGGCACGCCCCGGCCGAGGCGCTTGTAGTAGTCGATCATCGCGGCCTCGAGCGCCTCGCGGCCCATCACCGAGCAGTGCATCTTCTCCCGCGGCAGGCCACCCAGCGCCGCGGCGATGTCCTCGTTGGTGATGCGCGCCGCCTCCTCCAGCGTCCGGCCCTTGATCATCTCGGTCAGCATGCTGCTCGAGGCGATGGCGCTGCCGCAGCCGAAGGTCTGGAAGCGGGCGTCGGCGATGCGGCCCTCGGCGTCCAGCTTGAAGGCCAGGCGCAGGGCGTCGCCGCAGGCCATGGACCCCACCTCGCCGATCCCGTCCGGATCGGCGAGCTCCCCCACGTTGCGGGGGTTCATGAAGTGGTCGAAGACCTGCTCCGAGTAGTTCCACATGGGCAGCCGCTCCCTGGACGCGCGGATCCCGGCCCGTCCGCCGGCGTGCCCCGGCCTGGTGCCGAGGGCACCTCAAAGGTAGACGAAACGCGGTGTTTTTCAAATGGAACGAGGGTTCAGGCTCCCGCCGGGGCGCCGCGGCCCAGCCACAGCTCCAGCCCGAGCAGGGCCAGCGCGGCCGCCAGCAGCCAGGGCGCCAGCACCGTGCCGCCGAAGGCCGCGGCCACGGCCTCGGGATCCCGGTCGGCCAAGCCGCTGGTCACGGCCAGCCCGGCCGCCTGCAGGGGCGCGGCCCAATCCGCGGCCGCGGCCAGGGTCGGGTCCGACTCCGCGGCCGGCACGCCGCAGGCGGCCACGCCGACGGTGTCCCGCCCGGAGGTGAAGACCGCCACGCCCGCCGCCTCGGCCAGGCCCCCCGACAGCAGCGGCTGGGCGCCCCGCCACTGCAGGTGCGCCTGCCGGTCCAGCCCGGGCTCGGGTCCGGTCACCCGCAGGTCCGCCGGGTCGTCCGCGAGGGCGCCGCCCGGGGCCGGCAGCGGGCGCAGGACCAACTCCTGGCCCACCTCCAGGTTGGCCGCCGCCGCCAGCTCGGCCGGCCGGGCCAGCCAGGTGCACAGGCGCCGCAGCAGGGGCAGGGCCATGGGGCTGCCGGGCAGGTCGCCGGCCTCGGGCCGCAGGTTGAACGGCAGCAGCGCCCAGCGCCCGGCGCCCGCCTGGCCGGTCACCAGCAGGGCGTCGTCCCCGGCCAGGGCCAGCGGAACGGACGCGCCCTCGGTCGGCACCCGGAACCAGCGCCGCCAGGCGACGTCCTCCAGGGTGGCCAGGGCGTCGGCCGGCAGGCCCGCGAACACCGGGTGGCCCCGGTCCAGGACCCGGGCCCGCTGCCCGGCGCCTTGGCCGGTGTTGGCGTAGACCGCCGGCCCCTGCAGGCCCAGCAGCGGCAGCAGGGTCCCGGTCAGGTAATCGGCGCCCGTGGGGTCGCCCGTCACCAGCAGCAGGGCGCCGCCCTCGGCGAGATCCTCCCGCAGCCCGGCCAGGACCTGGCGGCCCACCGGGTCCGGATCCACGAGCACCGTCAGCCCGGCCGCCGCCATCGCCCCACCCGTCAGCTCGTCCGCCGGCAGGGCGGTGATGCGGAACAGGGACGCGTCCCCACCCGGGGCCAGGGCCTCGGCCAGGACGCGCCAGGCGCCCCGGCCCACGGCGCCGTCCACGCTGCGGTCGGCGCCGTGGCCCAGCAGCACGGGGATGGCCGCCGGCACCGCCAGCACGAAGGGCCGCGTGTCGTCCGCCGGCAGCGCGTCGCTCTCCTTGCGCACCGAGCCCGTGTGCAGGCCCGGACCGGGCACGGCCAAAGGGAAGCTCACGACCTGCTCCACGCCCGCCGGCCCGTTGGCCACCGCCTCGGCCACCGGCCGGTCGCCCAGGTGCAGGGTGAAGACCTGGTCGGCCCGCGCCGGCAGCACGCGGGCCTGGATGGTGACGGTCTCCCCGGCCAGCACGGCGCGGCCCGGCAGCAGCACCTCCAGCACGCCGCCCTGGGCCGCGGGCGCGCCCACCCGCCGCAGGATCAGCCGCACCTCGCCGGCGTCCTTCAGCACGGCGGCCGCCTCGGCCGTCCGGGGATCCGGCGGCAGGGCCTGCAGGTCGCCGACCAGCACCACGTCCACCGCCGGGCCCGGCGCCCGCGCCACCTGGCGCGCCGCCAGGCGCAGCACCGCCGGCAGGTCCAGCGCGCCGTCGCTGACCCGCAGGGCCTGCAGCCCTTGCGCCACGCCGGCCCCGGCGGGCAGCCACTGGGCGAACAGGGCCTCGTTGCGGGCTCCGGCCGCGATCACCTGCACCTCGGCCCCCGGCGGCAGGGCGGCCAACAGGCGGCGGCAGTCGGCCACGGCCTCGTCCAGGCGGGTGCCCCCGGCGGTCTGGGTGCCCATGCTGGCGCTGGTGTCCACCACCAGGAGCACCGCGCGGGTGCCCGTGGCCGCCAGCCCGCCCCAGCGGGGCGCCGCCGCCGCCAGGGCCACCAACAGCACCGCCAGCACCCGCAGCAGCAGCAGCAGCCAGCGCCGCACGCCCAGGCTGCGGGCCTGGCGGGCCTGCACCTCGTCCAAAAAGCGCAGGTCGCTGAAGGGCACCTGCCGCACCCGGCGCCGGCTCAGGAAGTGGATGAGCACCGGCAGGGCGGCGGCGAAGGCGCCGAAGAGCAGGCCGGGGTTGCCGAAGAACAGGGGCATCAGTACAGCCGCCGCCGCTTGCGCAGGTAGGCGCCGAGGCCGCGCTCGAAGGGCGTGTCGGTGGTGATCTCCACCAGGTCCACCAGCTGCCGCCGGCACTCGCGGCGCAGCTCGGCGCGCCAGGCGTCCACGCGCCCGCGGTACTCGCCGCCCACGTGGGCCGGCTCCAGCCGCACCCGGCGGCCGGGCTGCTCGAGGGCGGCGAACTCCACCTCGCCGGGGAAGTCCAGGTCCAGCTCCCGGGGGTCCAGGATGTGGAACACCACCACCTCGTGGCCCATGTGCCGGAAGTGTTTCAGCCCGCCCAGGATGGCCTGCGGGTCGTCCATCAGGTCGCTGAGCACCAGCACCAGGCCGCGGCGCTGCAGGCGCTCGGCCACCTGGTGCAGCACCGGCCCCAGCTGGGTGCCCGTGCCCCGGGGCAGGTCGTCCAGGACCTTCAGCACCTGGAAAAGCTGCCGCCGCATCGAGCGCGCCGGCACCATGGCCAAGGGAGCCTCGTCGAAGGTGACCAGGCCGACGGCGTCGTTCTGCCGCAGCAGCAGGTAGGTCAGGGCCGCGGCCAGGTAGGCCGCGTAGGCCTTCTTGGCGGGGCGGCCGGGATCGCCCGTGAAGTCCATGCTGGCCGAGCAGTCCACCAGCAGGGTGGCGCGCAGGTTGGTCTCCTCGGTGAAGACCTTCAGGTAGTGGCGGTCGGTCTTGGCGTAGGCGCGCCAGTCGAGGTTGGCGACGGGCTCGCCGGCGATGTACTGGCGGTACTCGGCGAACTCGCTGCTGAAGCCGTGGAAGGGGCTCTTGTGCAGGCCCGTCAGGAACCCCTCCACCACCAGCCGGGCCACCAGGTCCAGCCGGCCCAGCTTGCCGATCAGGTCGGGCGACAGCAGCGGACCGGTCACCGGCCGACCTCGTCCAGGATCAGGGCCACGATGCGGTCCTTGGGCATGTCTTCGGCCTCGGCGTGGAAGTTCGCCACCAGGCGGTGGCGCAGCACCGGGTAGGCCAGGCGGCGCACGTCCTCCAGGTCCGGGGTCGGCCGCCCGTCCAGGAGGGCCCGGGTCTTGGCGCCGCGCACCAGGTCCTGGGCGGCGCGGGGTCCGGCGCCCCAGGCCAGGTACTCGGCGGCGGCCGCGGCCGCCTCGCCGGTGCCCACGCGGGTGGCCCGCACCAGGCGCACCGCCAGCTCGGTCACGTTCTCGGCCACGGGCACCTGCCGCACCAGCTCCTGGAAGGCCAACACGTCCGGGCCGGCCAGCACCCGCCGCAGCACGGCGTCGGCGACGCCGGTCGTGCTCTCGACGATGCGCACCTCGTCCGCGTAGGAAGGGTAGTCGATCAGGACGTTGAACATGAAGCGGTCCAGCTGGGCCTCCGGCAGGGGGTAGGTGCCCTCCTGCTCGATGGGGTTCTGGGTCGCCAGCACGAAGAACGGCTGCTCCAGGTCCATGGTCCGGCCGCCGGCGGTGACCTGGCGCTCCTGCATGGCCTGCAGCAGGGCCGCCTGGGTCTTGGGCGGCGTGCGGTTGATCTCGTCGGCCAGGATGACGTTGGCGAAGACGGGGCCGCGCACGAAGGTGAACTTCCGCTGGCCGGTGCCCTTGTCCTCCTCGAGGATCTCGCTGCCGGTGATGTCGCTGGGCATCAGGTCGGGCGTGAACTGGATGCGGTTGAAGCTGAGGTCCATGACCCGGGCCAGGCTGCTGATCAGCAGGGTCTTGGCCAGGCCGGGCACGCCCTCCAGCAGCACGTGGCCGCCGGCGAACAGGGCGATCATCATCTCCTCGACCACCTGCTCCTGGCCGACGATGACCTTGGCGATCTCGGCGCGCATGGCGCGGTAGGTGTCCCTCAGGTCGTCGATGCGGGCGGTGTCGTCCACGGGGCGATCCTTTCGTCGAGGCGTGGTGCCGGGGCCGTGCGGCTCCCAGACGATAGGCGCGCCGGCCGCCGGCGTCCAGTCCGCCGCCCCGGTACGCCGCGGCGGCGCCGCGGGTTCCCCGCTGGAGGAAGCGCGCGCCCTGTGCTACCTTCCCGGCGAACCGATCCGACCCGTCGCTCGCGCGGCCGCCCGCCCGCGGCCGCCCCCGGAGGCAGCGTGCACAAGAAGCTCTACCGCACCGTCGAGGCCCTGCTCGAGAAGATCGACCATTCCGCCGGGGACGAGAAGGCCCTCTCGGACATCCTGCACGCGCTGGTGGAGAGCCCGGACATGTCCGGCTTCGGCGTGGTCAGCGGCCGCCTGTACCGGGAGCGGGAGCACGACTACCAGCTGATCGAGAGCCTGGGCGAGCACGGCCCCGCCATCGCCGGCAAGACCGTCGACCGGGACTACCAGGTGGTGCGCGACATCGAACGGCGGCGGGTGTGGGTGATCTCCCCCGAGACCCCCGGCTGGGACGCCGACGTCGAACTCCAGTTCAGCGACACCGACAGCGCGGCGATCCTGGTGGGCCGCGACCCGGCCTACATCCTGAGCCTGGGCATCCGCCACCACGGCAGCGAGGACGACCTGCTGGTGCTGCTGGGCACCATCCGCGCCGCGGTGGACCTCAAGCTGCGGGAGGAGGCCCTCGCCTCCCAGATGCGCCAGGCCAAGATCATCCAGCAGTCGCTGCTGCCGCGGCACCTGCCCGAGGTGCCGGGCTTCGACCTGGCCGCGGTCAGCATCGCCGCCGACGAGGTGGGCGGCGACGTCTACGACATGCAATGGGTCGAGCCGGGGGTGCTGGGCATCATGCTGGCCGACGCCAGCGGCCACGGCCTGCCGGCGGCCCTGCAGGCGCGCGACGTGGTCACCGGCCTGCGCATGGGCCAGGCCGAGAACCACAAGATCACCGCCACGGTCCGCCAGCTGAACAACGTGATCCACCGCAGCGGCCTCTCCAGCCGCTTCATCTCCCTGTTCTACGGCGAGCTGGAGGAGTCGGGGAACTTCGGCTACGTCAACGGCGGCCACTGCCCGCCGCTGCTGGTGACCCCGGCCGGCGAGGTCTTCGAGCTGAAGACCTGCGGCCCCGTGCTGGGCCCGCTGCCGGACGCGGTCTACCGCCGCGGCTACCTGACCCTGCGGCCCGGCGAGGTGCTGGTGCTGTTCACCGACGGGGTGACCGAGCGCACGCCCGCCGGCGGCCGCGACGGCGTGGCCGAGTTCGGCCGCGAGGGCATCGTCCAGGCGGTGTCCGCCGCCATGGATCGCCCCGCCGAGGCCATCGCCGCGGAGATCATCGCCGGCGTCCGCCGCTTCGGGGGCGGGCGCCCCTTCGCCGACGACGTGAGCGTGGTGGTGGTCAAGCGGCTGCCGGCGCAGGACCATCCGCCGGCCGAGGACCTGACTCAGCTGCCGGTGGAGACCAGGCGGTAGAGGGCGACGGTCCAGGGCTGGGGCTCGCGCAGGCCGACGCCGCGCAGCACGCAGGTGTCCACCAGCTCGAAGCGCACGCCGGCGATCACGCGGCCGTCGAAGCGGGCCCCCTCCTCGGCCCGGTCCACCAGCCAGCCCGGCCGGTCCGGCCCCGGCGCCCCGAGCCAGGCGCCGCTCTCGACCATTTCGGCGAAGCCCATCCGGCGGCCCAGGGTGCGGATCTCCGGGCTGACCAGCCCCATCAGGTCCAGCACCCGGCGCTCGCTGGCCCAGCCCACGGCGCCGATGTCCAGGGCGGCGACCACCGCGTCCGGCGGCGTGTTCTGCCGCAGCCACCGCCCCAGGCCCAGGTAGCAGGTGTCCAGGTCGGCGGGGAAGACGCGGGCGTGGGGCACCCCCCAGGCCCCCAGCAGCCAGGCGTTCAAGACCAAGTGCGCGGCGACGCCTCCGTACAGCACGCCCCGGCGCACCTGCCGCGCCGAGTGACCCCGGTTCAGCCCCAGCACCAGCCACTCGGCAGTGACCGCCAGGGCCAGCACCTGCACCGGCACCAGGGGGCTGAGGTAGCGGGAGATGATCCACACCTGCTTGGCCGCGTAGCCCCCCGCGAGGATCGCCGTCCAGGTGACGGCGATGCCCACCAGCGCCACCGGCCCCCACACCGACCAGGGACCCGCCCCCGGCGCCGGCGGCTCGGGCCCGTCCTCCTGCTCGTCCGCGTTGTCGGTCTCGTCGCCGGGCCACCAGCCGTCGGCCAGGCCCGCCTGCCCGATGCGGTAGTTGCGCACCAGCACGTACCCGACCAGCAAGGCCACCGTCAGCCACAGGGCCGCCTGGGTGGCGCCCAGCTGGCGCACCGCCTGCACCAGGCCCGGCAGCAGCACCTGGGGGTCGAGGCTCAGGCCGCCGCTCTTGGCGGTGGCCGTGCCCGGGGTCAGATGCCCGAAGGTCAACCGGGCGAAGACCAGCCACGGTCCGGCCACGGCCAGCCAGCCCACCACCGCCGCCGCCAGGGGCGCGTGGGGCCGGGCCCGCCAGCGGGCGCCGCGCCCGCCGATGGCGTTGGCACGGTGGTACTCGAACCACAACAACCAGGGCAGGGCCGCCGGGGCCATGAGCAGGAATTCCGGGCGCACCAGGCCCGCCAGGCCCGCCGCCGCGCCCCAGGCCAGGTAGCGCTGCCACATGGGCTCGCGGGTCACCCCCCAGCCCACGTCCCGGGCCGAGACCAGGGGCCACAGCAGCACCAGCAGGGCGGCCGTGGCCAGGGGCGTCTCCATGCCCGAGAAGGTCCAGCGCAGGAACCAGGCGTCCGCCACGATCACCAGCAGCACGACGCCGCGCCAGAACGGGCGGAAGGTCATGCGGGTGACGATGGCGTCGGCCAGCAGCAGCACCAGCAGCCCGGCCAGCGCGCCGGCCGTCCAGGCCGCCGCCGCCGGCGCCAGGCCCAGCTGCAGCAGGCCGGCCAGCACGAAGATCCACAGGGGGCTGGTGGCGCCGTAGGTGTCGTGGCCGGGGTTGAAGGAGAACTCGCCCCGCTCGAGCAGGTTGGCCGCGTAGCGCAGATGGATCCAGGTGTCGTCGGTGGTGTAGCCCCGCAGAAGCCAGCCGGCGGCCGCCAGCACGGCGG
Organism: Candidatus Krumholzibacteriia bacterium; assembly: GCA_046260475.1. Taxonomy (GTDB): domain Bacteria; phylum Krumholzibacteriota; class Krumholzibacteriia; order LZORAL124-64-63; family LZORAL124-64-63; genus JACZKN01. Next base: position 21,915 of record JBHEPC010000315.1, read on the forward strand.
CCGCCAGGACGAGTCGAAGCAGTCGGTTCCGCGTCACGGGCACCGCCGGGGCTGGAGCCGGGTCAGGTCAGGAACATCGGCGTGCCCCGCACGCGGCGGACCATGGGCCGGTATTCGTCCTTCTCGTAGTAGCTGTCGACGTCCACCCGCTTGACCCCCTGGATCACGGCCGCCAGGTCCGCGGTGGTGTACTTGCCGTCCTGCAGGGCGGTCATCAGGCCGCTGGCGCCCTCGAGCAGCAGGTCCATCGCGAGGTTGCCGAAGTTCATGGCGACCATGCGGTCCAGGGCGTCCGGCGGCCCGCAGCGCATCATGTAGCCGATCTGCTGGTAGGTGACCTCGCGGCCCGTGAGCTGCTTGATGCGCTCGGCGGTCCACTCGCCCACGCCGCCCAGCTTGCGGTGGCCGTAGGCGTCCGCCTCGCCGCCCTGGATCACCTCGCCGCCGAGGGGGACCGCGCCCTCGCTGATGGTCAGGATGGCGTAGTGGCTGGGGTTCGCCGCCTGGTCGCGGAGGATCATCCCCGCCAGCTTCTCCACGTCGAAGGGCACCTCGCTGATGATGGCGCGGTCCACGTTCGCCAGGTAGCTGGCGACGAGGGAGGTCTCGCCGCTGTTGCGGCCGAAGAGTTCGATGACGCCGATGCGCTCGTGGCTGCCGATGGGCGTGCGCAGGTCGTTGATCATGGCCACCGAGCGGGTGATGGCGGTGCCGAAGCCGATGCAGTAGTCGGTGCCGAAGACGTCGTTGTCCATGGTCTTGGGGATGGCGATCTGGGGGTAGCCGGCCAGGTGCAGGCGCGCCGCGTAGCTGAGGGTGTCGTCGCCGCCGATGGGGATCAGGGCCTCGATGCCCAGGTGCTCGAGGTTGGCGACGATGGTCGCGGTGATGTCGGCGGGGTAGGTCATCCCCTCGACCTTCAGGTGCGGGGGCATGTCGGCCTCGCGGACCTTGGCCGGGTTGGTGCGCGAGGTGTGCAGGAAGGTGCCGCCGGAGCGGTCGATGGTGCGCACCATGTTCCAGGTCAGGGGCACGACGCACCCGGCGTTGTGCTCGGGGTCGCCGTCAGGGCGGTAATTGGCCAGGCCGGCCCAGCCGCGGCGGAAGCCGTAGATCTCGATCCCTTCCTTGAGGGCCCGGAAGACCACCTGCCGGATGGCCGAGTTGAGCCCGGGGACGTCGCCCCCGCCGGTGAGGATCGCGATGCGCCGCAGCTTCTTCTTCATGGTCCTGCTCCCTGGTCCCTGCTCCGAATTCCATTCCCGTCGAGAAACTAAGCCGCCGCCGCGGCCGCGGCAAGGGCCGCCGGCGATCAGGCCGGGTCCGGATAGGCGCAGTGGCTGCCCGCGGCCAGGAACGTGCCCTGGGCGGACATCCGCGCCAGTTCGACGATGTCCCGCTCCGAGAACCCGAACAGCTCCATGGCCAGCTCGTACTCCCGCGACAGGGTGGTGCTGCTGACGGTGGGGTTGTCGGTGCACAGGGCCACCTTGATCCCCGCCTCCAGGAACCGCGGCAGGGGGTGGTCCTTCAGGTCGGCCACCGCGCCGGTCTGCACGTTCGAGGAGAGGCACACCTCCAGGTAGATCCCGTCCCGGGCCAGGCGCCGCATCAGCTCCGGGTCCCGGCCGGCGCTGGTGCCGTGGCCGATGCGCTCGGGCCCGAGGTACTCCAGGGCCTCCCAGATGCGCTCGGGCCCCTCGCTCTCGCCGGCGTGGGCGGTCTTCTTCAGACCCATGATGCCGGCCAGGGCGTAGGCCTCGCGGAACAGGACCGGCGGGAAGGGCGACTCGGGCCCGGCGATGTCGAAGCCGATCACGCCCACGCCGTCGTGGTACTCCTCTTTTTCGCCGATCACTTCCCGCAGCAGGATGCGCGCCATGTTGCCGCCGTGGCTGCGCATGGCGATGACGATGATGCCGGCCCGGAAGTCCGGGTGCTGCGCGCCGAAGCGGCCCAGGCCCTTGCGGGTGGCGTGGATCACCTGGCGCGTGGTCAGGCCGGCCCGGCGGTGGATCAGGGGGTTGATGCGCAGCTCGAGCAGGCGCACCCCGTCGGCGTAGGCGTCCTCGGCCAGCTCGTAGGCGATGCGCATGATGTTGTCGTAGAACTGCGTGTACTGCAGGGGCACGTGGAACTTGTCCAGGTAGTCCAGCAGGGTGTTGTCCAGGCTGTCGTCCCAACTCAGGTAGTGGCGGAACTGCTCGTAGTCCAGGCCCGGCACCGCGCTGTAGTACTTCTCCGACAGTTCCCACAGGGTCTCCGGCCGGATCGAGCCGTCGAAGTGGCGGTGCAGCTCGGCCAAAGGCAGGGTGCGGATGAATTCCCGTCGTTCCTGAGGCGTCATCGGTGGACCTCTCCCGGTTCCGGCGTCATGGTAAATTCGCGAAAGGATAGGAGCGGGCGGCGAATTTGTCCAGCCGGGCGCCGGCGGACCGGGCCGGGGCGATCGGCCGTGGACGAAATCCGCGCCGGGGCTTACCCTGGGAGCCGACATGCGCGCACGCACACCCACGCACGCGGTCCGGCCCCCCGGGGGAGCGCCGGACCCGCAGAGCCACACAACAGCACCGGAGGGACCGCGGGATGTTCAGCCGCGACGTCTTGACCATCGACCTGGAGAAGGAAGCCGACGAGATCTGCCGCGGACTGCGGGAGACGGTCGTCAAGCGGCTGATGCGGCGGGGTGCCGTGGTGGCCATCTCGGGGGGCATCGACAGCTCCTGCAGCGCCGCCCTGGCGGTGCGGGCCTTCGGCCCGGGCAAGGTGTTCGGGCTGCTGCTCCCGGAGCGGGACTCGTCCGGCGCCAGCGTGCGCCTGGGCCGGCAACTGGCCGAGCACCTGGGCATCGAGTACGCGATCGAGGACATCCAGCCCACCCTGGCGGCCATCGGCTGCTACGAGCGCTACGACGCCGCGGTGCGCCGGGTGGTGCCGGAGTTCGGCCCCGGCTGGAAGAGCAAGATCGTGCTGCCGGGCGACCTGCTGGACAGCGACCGCATGAACTTCTACCGCGTGGTGGTGGAGGATCCAGAGGGCAACCGGCGCAGCGAGCGGCTGCCGCTGCAGGCCTACCTGGAGCTGGTGGCGGCCACCAACTTCAAGCAGCGCATCCGCAAGACCATGGACTACTACCACGCCGACCGCCTGAACTACGCGGTGATCGGCACGCCCAACCGGCTGGAGTACGACCAGGGCTTCTTCGTCAAGAACGGCGACGGCGCCGCGGACGTGAAGCCCATCGCCCACCTCTACAAGACCCAGGTCTACGCCATGGCCCGCCACCTGGGCCTGCCGGACGCGATCTGCAGCTCGACCCCCACCACCGACACCTACAGCCTGGAGCAGGGCCAGGACGAGTTCTACTTCGTGCTGCCCTACCCCCAGTTGGACCTGCTGCTGTGGGCGAAGAACCACGGCGTGCCCGAGGCCGAGGCGGCCCAGGTCATGGACCTGTCGCCGGAGCAGGTGCGCCGGGTGTACCACGACATCGACCGCAAGCGGGCCACGACCCTGCCGTTGCACCTGACCGGGCTGCTGGTCAAGCCGGTGGACGAGGTCCGGAAGTGATTTGCCGGGGATTCCCCGGCGTGTTAATGTGGTTTCAGGAGGGGGCCACCCTCGGCCCGGGGCCGGGGCAACGTCACCGGGAGGCCCGAGCAGCATGAAAGTCAATACGAAGGTCCGTTACGGACTTCGCGCCATCCTGCAGGTCGCCGACGCCTGGGGCCGCGAGCCGGTGCCCGTCAGCGCCATCAGCCAGACCCAGGAGATCAGCGGCAAGTACCTCGAGCAGGTCATCGGCGCCCTGCGCCGGGCCGAGCTGGTCACCAGCCGCAAGGGCGTGCGCGGCGGCTACACCCTGGCCCGCGACCCCAAGGACATCTCCCTGTGGGAGATCATCACCGCCCTGGACAGCCAGACCGCCCTGGTGGACTGCGTCCTGGAGCCGGAGGTCTGCGACCGGTCCGACGACTGCCTGACCCGCTCCATCTGGACGCTGCTGAGCCGCCGCATGGAGGAGTTCTGGTCCAGCTTCACCCTGGCCGACCTGCTGGTGACCATGCGCGAGGCCGGCGACGGCCAGCTGCAGCAGCTGGCCCGGCTGGAGAAGGGCGACTAGCTGCGCCCCCGTCCCGACGGCCCCCTGCGGGGGCCGTTTTTTTTTCGGCAACTGCCCGTTGACGCGGGAGCGGCACCTCACCACATTGGGACCGTCCGCGGGCGCCCGCCCGCGGCGACGGGCCCCCGGGGGGCCGGGATCCGGGGAAGCGAGGACCCAGCCATGGATTTCACCGCCAGCCTGCGGCAAAAGGCCGCCGCGCTCCACAAGACCATCGTGCTGCCCGAGGCCCAGGACGAGCGCATGCTCCGCGCCGCCGGCCGCATCCGCGACGAGGGCTTCGCCCGGGTCGTCCTGCTGGGTGACCAAGCGGACGTCGAGGGGCGCCTGCAGGGCCTGGGCATCGACCCGGCGGGCATCGGTGTCGTCGACCCCGCGCGTTCGAGCTACCGCGCCGAGTACGTGCGCGCCCTGGTGGAAAAGCGCCGGCACAAGGGCCTGACCGAGCAGGAGGCCGCCGCCACCCTGGCCGACCCCCTCTTCTTCGGCGCCATGATGGTGGCCCAGGGGGCCGCCGACGGCATGGTCGCCGGCGCCGTCAACAGCACCGGCAACGTGCTGCGCGCGGGCTTCCAGATCGTGGGCACGAAGCCCGGCACGAGCATCGTCTCCAGCTGCTTCGTGATGGTCAACCCGGCCTGGGAGCACGGCCAGGACGGCATGCTGGTATTCGGCGACTGCGCGGTCAATCCGCAGCCGGACGCCGCCCAGCTGGCGGACATCGCCATCGCCACCGCGGGCACCGCCCGGGCCCTGTGCGGCTTCGAGCCGCGGGTCGCGATGCTCAGCTTCTCGACCATGGGCAGCGGCGCCGGTCCGGACGTGGACAAGGTGGTCGAGGCCACGCGCCTGGTGCGCGAGAAGGCGCCGCAGCTGCAGGTGGACGGCCCGCTGCAGCTGGACGCGGCCATCGTGCCGAAGATCGGCGCCGGCAAGGCCCCCGGCAGCGCGGTCGCCGGCCGGGCGAACGTGCTGATCTTCCCGGACCTGGACGCGGGCAACATCGGCTACAAGCTGGTGCAGCGCCTGGCCGGCGCCGAGGCCGTGGGTCCGGTGCTGCAGGGCATGGCCAAGGGCGTGAACGACCTGAGCCGCGGCTGCAGCGTCGACGACATCGTCAACGTCGCGGCCATCACCGCCCTGCAGAGCGTCTAGGAAGAGGGCGACCACCGATGCGCAACGTGCTGGTCATCAACTGCGGCAGCAGCTCGCTGAAGTACCAGCTGCTGGACATGACCGACGAGCGGCTGCTGGCCAAGGGGCTGGTCGAGCGCATCGGCCTGGACGACGGCATCCACACCAGCAGCGCACCGGGCCGCGACGAGTTCCGCGAGACCCTGCCCATCGCCGACCACGCCCGCGCCTGCGAGCTGGTGCTGGCCGCGCTCACCAGCTGCGACCACGGCGTGATCGCCTCGATGGACGAGGTCGCCGCCGTCGGCCACCGGGTGGTGCACGCGGGCGAGAAGTACTCCGGCTCGGTGCTGATCGACGCCGACGTGATCGACGCCCTCAGGGAGTGCATCCCCCTGGCGCCCCTGCACAACCCGGCCAACATCACGGGCATCGAGGCCGCCATGAAGGTGATGCCGGGCGTGCCCCAGGTGGGTGTCTTCGACACGGCCTTCCACCAGACCATGCCCGACCGGGCCTACATCTACGCCATCCCCTACCACCTGTACACGGACTACCAGATCCGCCGCTACGGCTTCCACGGCACCAGCCACCGCTACGTGACCCTGCGCGCGTCGCAGATCCTCGAGCGGGACGTGAAGGACCTCAACTTCATCACCTGCCACCTGGGCAACGGCGCCTCGGTGGCCGCGGTCAAGGGTGGGCGCTCGATCGACACCAGCATGGGCCTGACCCCGCTGGAGGGCCTGATGATGGGCACGCGCAGCGGTGACATCGACCCCTCGATCGTGGGCTACCTGACCCGGCGCCTGGACATGAGCCTGGCCCAGGTGGAGAACATGCTGAACAAGGAGAGCGGCCTGCTGGGCATCTCAGGCATCAGCAGCGACCTGCGCGACGTGGAGCAGGCCTACGCCCGGGGCAACGACCGGGCGCGGCTGGCCCTGGAGGTCTACGGCTACCACATCCGCAAGTACATCGGCTCCTACGCCGTGGCCCTGGGACGGGTCGATGCCATCATCTTCACCGCCGGCGTGGGCGAGCACGCCTCCCTGGTGCGCGAGTGGGCGTGCAAGGGCCTGGACGCCATCGGCGCGGTGCTCGACCCCTTCAAGAACGCCACCCGCCACGACGAGTCCATCATCTCCAAGGCCTCCTCGCGGGTGCGGATCATGATCGTGCCGACGAACGAGGAGCTGATGATCGCGCGGGACACGCGGGACATCGTCTTCGCCTGATTCATTCGCTGACCAGGAACTCCGCGAAAGCGCCGAAGGTGCCGATGGCCTCGTCGGCGGCCCCGAGCGCGTAGACCTGCCAGACGTGGCCGCCGGGCCCCAGGGTGTCCCCCGGCGCCAGGCTCCAGGCGGGCCCGGTGGTGACGACCGGCGCACCCCGGTCCACCGTCACGGCGTAGGCGCCCGCGCCCGGCACCGGCGACCAGCGGAACTCCCGCAGCGCCCGCGTGGCCACGGCCCCGTCCTGCGGCCACTCGGCGGCGATCTCCCACAGCACGCGGTAGTTCCCCGCGTCGGTGACCGCGCCGGGGGCGACGGTGCGGGGGACGTTGGCCGGCTGGTCGGGGTACCACGCCCCGTCCCTGGGCAGGTAACCCGGGTCCACCAGGTAGTCGCCGGCCGGCAGGTCCGTGCAGACGAAGAACCCGTCCTGGTCGCAGACGGCCGTGCGTCCGGGCAGGCCGGCCGCCTCCTTGGTCCATTGGTCACCCGCCCCCAGCCCCACCACCAGCCCCGGCACCGGCGCGCCGTCGCGCAGGACGCGCCCGCGCAGGCCGCCCGTGGTCCCGGTCCCCACGGGCTGCAGGCGGATGGTCACCCCCGCGATCCGGCCGATGTCCTCGCCGCTGGCCGCCTGGTAGACCCAGGTGCGGGGCAGGTACCCGGCGCAGGTGACCACCAGGGGCACCGCCTGCACGGGACGCTCCTGGTCGAAGAAGCGGATCCCCGCGACGTGGAAGGACCCGTCGGCCAGGGTCACGTCGTCGCTGGCGGTGGTGCCGCCGCCGTAGCCGCCCAGGAAGCGGCCGAGGGAGAGGAACGCCCCCGCCAGGGGCTGCCCGCTGGCCGAATCCACCACCGTGCCGGCGATGTGGGCGCCCCCCGTCGGCGGGATGGCGACCACCCGCACCAGGGCGGGCGGCAGCACCGGCGCCGTGAGGTCGGCCGACCGGGTGGTCACCCCCGGACCGGAGGCCACGTACAGCCCCGGTTCCCCGAAGACGCGCCAAGCCGCGCCACCGAAGGCGAGCACCGCCAGGTCGGCGCCCGGGAGCCGGCCGAAGTCGCAGCTTCCCTGCGCATCCGACGCCAGCGGCGAGGCCTGAGGCAGGTTCGTGCGGCGGTCCATCACCGCGACCTTGATGCCCGCCACGGGCAGCCCGGTGACCGCGTCCTGCACTTCGACGATCACCGGCTCGTCGCCGCCCGGGGGCGGCTGGTTCTCGTCGCAGGCGCCGCTCGCGAGCGCCGCGGCGCAGCCGAGCATCAGGCAGATCGAGCGCATACCGCTTCCTTCCCCCGTCCGGAGGTCCCCCGGGCGTCCGCCCCGGTTGTGGCCTGCCTAGTAAGCCGCAGCCGCCTTGCGGGCGAAGTGGAACGAGCCGCGCATCACCACCGCACCGGTGGCCGAGAGCTCGACCCCCGTGACGGCGTCGCCTTCCTTGGTCACGGTCAGTTCGGCCCGCGTCGGCCGGCCCAGGGCGTGGCCCTGCTCGGTGGTCACGCGCACGCGGCCGCTGCCCGGCACCGCGCCGTGGGCCACCAGCCAGGCGGCCGCCGCCCCCAGGGAGGTGCCGCTGGCCCGGTCCTCCACCGCACCGACGCGCGGGTGGAAAAAGCGGCAGTGCACGTCCGTGTCCGCGCGCACGGTGGCCGGGCAGACCAGGGTCAGGCCGCCCACGCCCCGCAGGTCGGTCAGGCGGCCGATGGCCTCGCTGTCGTGGAAGGCCCCGCGCATGACGTCGCGGTCGCAGATCGGCACCACGATCTGGTCGAAGCCGCAGCTCACCCGCTGGGGCTGGTGGTCGCCCCAGCCGATGGCCGCGGGCGGCACACCGAGGGCGGCGGCCACCTCGGCGGCCGGTACCGGCTCGCCGAAGCGCGGCCCGGGCAGGCCCAGGGTCACCACCGTGCGGCCGCCATCGGCAGCGGTCAGGGTGACCGGCAGGATCCCCGCTCCCGTCTGCACCTTCAGGCGCGTGCCCGCCGGGTCGGACCGGTAGAACCCGCGGTCGGCCATGGACGTGAAGGCGGCGATGACCACGTGGCCCGACAGCGGCGCCTCGCGCCGGCTGGTGAAGAAGCGCAGGCGCACGTCGGCCGCGGACCGTTCCGGGGGCAGGACGAAGCCCGCCTCCATGGACAGCTCGTCGGTGATCTGCAGCATCTCCGCGTCGCTGAGGCCGGCGGCGTTGGGGATGATGGCCGCGGGGTTGCCGGTGAACGGGTGGTCGGCGAAGGCGTCGACGATATGGAAGGGGATGATGGCCATGGCGACCTCGATTCGCCGTGGCGGCACCTGGCGCCGCCGGGTGGCCCGGCCGGCTGCCCCGCGCCGATGCGATCGGCGTCGCGCGAAGGGGCGCCCGCCGGGACCGTCATGTTAGCAGAACGGCCCCGGAGGCACAACCGGTCGGCGGCGCCGCGACCGCCCATGGGTGGCAGGAGCGGCACCGGACCCTATCTTCCAACCCGCCCGGGACATCCGGCCGCCTCCGGTGTATCCTTCTGGATCCCACCGAACCGGAAGGAAAGCATGATCCGGCTGATCCTCACCGCGCTGCTTGCGGGCGCCGGCCTGGCTGGTCCCGCCGGCCCCGTCGCTGCAGCCCGCGCCCAGGCCCCCGCCACCGCCGAACCGGACACCGCCCACGCGCGGGTCATGGCGCTGATCCGCGCCGGCGAGACCGAGACCGCCCTGGCGGCGGCCCGGCGCCTGAGCGCCTCGCCCGACGCCGATCCCGTGCTGCTCTACAACCAGGCCTGCCTGGAGGCGCGCCTGGGCCAGG
>JBHEPC010000320.1:0-5348 GCA_046260475.1 Candidatus Krumholzibacteriia bacterium
CAGCACCAGCGCCGCCGAGGCGCGCAGGTCGCTGGCCATCACGGGGGCGCCGTCCAGGCGCGGGACGCCGAAGACCGTGGCCCGGGCGCCGTCGACGCGGATGTCCGCACCCAGGCGCTGCAGCTCGGCCACGTGGGTGAAGCGGTCGGGGTAGATGGTCTCGGCAAGAAAGCTGGTGCCGTCGGCCAGGCAGCAGGCGGCCATCACCTGGGCCTGCATGTCGGTGGGGAAGCCGGGGTAGGGCCGGGTGATGACCTCGGTGGGGTCGGGCCGGCCGTCGGCGGCGATGACCAACTCGCCCTCGCCCTCGTCGATGGCGCAGCCCATGTCCCGCAGCACCGCGGTCACCGGGTGCAGGTGGGCGCAGTCCACGCCGGTCAGGCGCACGCGGCCGCCGGCCAGGGCCACGCCGGCCATGATGGTGCCGGCCTCGATGCGGTCGGGAATGACCGCGAGCGCCAGGGGTGCGAGCTCCTGCACGCCCTGAATTTTCAGCGTCGTCGTCCCGACGCCGTCGATCCTCGCCCCCGCCGCCACCAGCGCCTGCGCCAGCTGCGTCACCTCCGGCTCGACCGCGCAGTTCTCGAGCACCGTCGCGCCCGCGGCCAGCACCGCGGCCATCAGCACGTTGCAGGTGCCGCCCACGGACGAGGGCTCGAAGCGGAACTCGCCCCCGGGCAGACGGCCGCCGGGCACGGCGCCGTGGATGTAGCCGCCCGCGAGGGTCAGCTCGGCGCCCAGGGCCGCCATGCCCTCGATGTGCAGGTTCACCGGCCGCGGCCCGAAGGCGCAGCCGCCGGGCAGGGAGACCCGGGCCTCGCCACGGGCGGCCAGCAGGGGACCCAGGACGTAGATGGACGCGCGCATCTTGCGCACCAGGTCGTAGGGGGCTTCGATGCCGTCGGCGGCCGTGGTGTCGATGACCAGGCGGTGGCCCTCGAGCGTGCAGCGGGCGCCCAGGCCCTCCAGAATGGTCATGAAGAAGCGAACGTCCTGCAGGTCGGGCACGTTGTCGATGACGCTCTCGCCGCGCGCCAGCAGCGCCGCGGCCATCAGGGGCAGCACCGCATTCTTGGCGCCGCCCACGGCGAGTTCGCCCTCGAGCCGCGTGGGTCCCTCGATCACGAAGCGGTCCATGGTCAGTCCTCTCCGCGGGGCCACAGCCCCGTCACGACGCGGTCGCGTCCGGCGTAGTCCGCGTGCACCGCCAGCTGAGCCGCGCCCGAGGCCGCCAGCGCGCCGACGACCTGCTCGCCCTGGTCGGCGCCGATCTCCACGGCCAGGTGGCCGCCCGGCCGCAGCCAGGTCTTGAGCCCCGCGGCCAGGGCGCGGTAGAACACCAGCCCGTCGGCGCCGCCGTCCAGGGCGGCGTGGGGGTCGTGGCCGCTCACCTCCACGGCCAGGCCGGCGATGTCGGCGGTGCGGATGTACGGGGGGTTGCTCACCAGCAGGTCCACGCCGCCCTGCAGCCGCTCCGGCAGCGGCGCGAAGCGGCTGCCCTCGAGCACCGTGACCCGGCCCTCGACGCCGTGGCGGCGGGCGTTGCGCCGGGCCAGGTCGGCGGCGCGGGGGTCGATCTCCGTGGCCCACACCGTCAGCCGCGGCACCTCCAGCGCCAGGCTGACCGCGACGATGCCCGTGCCCGTGCCGATCTCCACCGCCACCGGCGCCAGCAGGTTGCGGTCGCCTGGCACCAGCAACCCGGCGGCGATCTCCACCAGGCGCTCGGTCTCCGGGCGGGGGATGAACACCCCCGGCTCGACCTTGAAGGGGCGCGAGTAGAACTCGGTCTCGCCCAGGATCTGCTGCAGGGGTTCGCCGCCGGCGCGGCGGCGCACCAGGTCGCGGTAGCGGTCCAGCTCGTCGCCCAGGACGGGGCGGTCGTGCTGCATGAACAGCTCGATGCGCGACAGGCCCAGCACGTCGGCGAGCAGGCGCTCGGCGTTCAGGCGGGCCGAGTCGACGCCCTTGCCCTCCAGGTACCCGGCGGTGACCTGCAGCAGGGAGCGGACGGTCTTGACGTCGGCGTTCATCGGGCGCTGCTCGCTTGTCGAGGGCCGGCCGGCGGGGCGCCGACGGGGCGGGCGCTCACTTGCCCCGCGTGGCGGCGAGCGCCTCCTCGCGGCGGTGGGCGTGGATGGCGTCGACGACGTCGTCCAGCTCGCCGGCCATGATGGCATCGAGGTTGTGGACGGTCAACCCGATCCGGTGGTCGGTGACGCGGCTTTGGGGGAAGTTGTAGGTGCGGATCTTGCCGCTGCGGTCGCCGGTGCCCACCTGGCTCTTGCGCTCGGCGGCGATCTTCGCGTCCTGCTCGGCGATGGCGTGCTCCAGCAGGCGCGAGCGCAGCACCTGCAGCGCCTTGGCCTTGTTCTTGTGCTGGGATTTCTCGTCCTGGCACTGCACCACCAGGCCCGTGGGCAGGTGGGTCACGCGCACGGCGCTGTCGGTGGTGTTGACCGACTGGCCGCCCGGGCCGCTGGCGCGGAAGACGTCGAAGCGCAGCTCGCTCTCGCTGATCTGGACGTCCACCTCCTCGGCCTCCGGCAGCACGGCGACCGTCACGGCCGAGGTGTGGATGCGGCCCTGGGCCTCGGTGGCGGGCACGCGCTGCACCCGGTGCACGCCGCTCTCCCAGCGCAGCATGCCGAAGGCGCCCTCGCCCTTGACCGCGTAGATCGCTTCCTTGAAGCCCCCCTGGGCGCCCTCGGTGAGGTCGATCAGCTCGGTCTTCCAGCCCTGGCGCTCGGCGTAGCGCAGGTACATGCGGGCCAGCTCCTCGGCGAAGAGGGCCGCCTCGTCGCCGCCGGTGCCGGCGCGGACCTCCAGGATGGCGTCGCGGTCGTCGTTGGGGTCGTGGGGCAGCAGGGCCTCCTCGAAGGCGGCCTCGGCCTCGTCCAGCTTCGGCTCCAGGGACGCCAGATCCTCGCGGACCATCTCCAGGACCTCGGGGTCCTTCTCGGTCTTGAGCAGGGCGCGGTTGTTGGCCACCTGCTCCTGCAGGTGGAACCAGCGCTCGGCCACCTTCAGCTGCTTGCCGACGCGGGCGTGTTCGCGGGTCAGCCGGCGGTAGTTCTCCTGGTCGCCCAGGGCGGCGGGATCCGACAGCTGGTCGCCCAGTTCGCGGTAGGCCCGGCGCAGGGCCTGCACGTTCTCGATCACGACACGCCTCCCTGGGCGGCCGGGGTCAGGCCGGGCGCGGCCTCGTCGGGCAGATCGTAGTACACCCGCTCGCGGAAGCCTTCGGCCTCGGGGGTCAGCACCGCGCGCAGCGCCGCCATGGCGACCGTCAACTGGTCGTCGTCGGGCTCCTTCGTGGTGATCCGCTGCAGGGCCAGGCCCGGCAGGATGGCCGGCCGCACGAACCAGGCGCGGCCGTACTTGCCCGACAGCTTGATGGCCTCGTAGGCCAGGCCGCCGATCAGGGGCACGAAGGCCAGCCGCTCCAGCCGGTCGGCGATGGTCTCGGGCCGGCCCAGGAAGCTGAACACCACGATGGAGATGAGCATGACGAAGAACAGGAAGCTGGTGCCGCAGCGGGGATGCAAGGTCGTCCAGGGCCGGGCCCCGGCTGCGTCCAGGCTGCTGCCGTTCTCGAAGGCGTGGATCGACTTGTGCTCGGCCCCGTGGTACTGGAACACCCGTCCCATGTCCGGCATCCGGCTGATCAGCCACAGGTAGGCCACGAACATGACCACCCGGAACAGGCCGTCGATCGCGTTCCAGGCCACCGAGCCGTGGTGCTCGGCCACCACCAGGTCCGTCAGCAGGATCGGCAGGTAGAAGAACAGCCCCAGGCTCAGGGCGAAGGAGAAGGCCACCGTCCCCCACATCAAAAGGGTGTCCTTGAGCGAGGTCTTGCGCCCGTCCAGGCGGTCCTCGCTGGCAGCCTGGTCGGCCGAGAACATCAACGCGTCGATGCCCAGGCCCATGGTCTCGATCAGGTGCACCCCGCCCCGGAGGACCGGGATGTTCAAGAACGGCAGCTTCCGCACGATGCTGCGGAAGGACTTCTTGCGGATCACGATGCGCTTGTCCGGGGTGCGCACGGCCATGGCCAGGTAGCCGGGGCTGCGCATCATCACGCCCTCGATCAGGGCCTGGCCGCCCACGGCCAGGTCCATCTGCCGGGCGTCGGCCTGGTCCAATCCGTCGGGGCAGGGTCGGGTGTCGTCGCGTTGTTCGGTCATGATCCACCTGCGTCGCGGAAAGGGGGGCGCCCCGCGGGGACCGCGGGAGCGCAACTTCGTGCCCGGGCTAGATAAAGGAAAGCGCCGGGATGGTCAACCCCGGCACCTTCGATAGCATCCGTATCCCGGCGGTGCCGGGGCCGTCGCCGCGGCGGGTGCGGACTACTTCTTGTTGTAGTTCGAGCCCTCGTAGCGCTTGCGGAAGCGCTCCACGCGGCCGGCCGTGTCGACGATCTTCTGCTGGCCCGTGAAGAACGGATGGCAGGCCGCGCAGATCTCGACGTTGATCTTCACCTTCGTGGACCGGGTCTGGATCACGTTGCCGCACAGGCAGGTGATCTCACAATCGACGTACTTGGGATGGATCTTCTGCTTCATCGCTTCGCTGCCTTTTCGTTCCTGAGTCCGTCTGTCCGGCTCGAAGGAGGAAAAGGAAATACCGCCGGGGGCGCTTGGCAAGGACATTTTTCGTCCGGCCTAGGCGTTCATGGCCCCCAGGAACTGCTCGTTGTCCTTGGTCTTGCTCAGCTTGTCGATCAGGAACTCCATGGCCTCGATGGGGTTGTAGTCGCTCAGGTACTTGCGCAGCACCCAGATCTTGTTGAGGTCCTTCTGCTGGATCAGCAGGTCCTCCTTGCGCGTGCCGGACTTGAAGATGTCGATGGCCGGGTAGACGCGCCGGTCGGCGATCTTGCGGTCCAGGACCAGCTCCATGTTGCCGGTGCCCTTGAACTCCTCGAAGATGACCTCGTCCATGCGGCTGCCGGTCTCGATCAGGGCCGTGGCGATGATGGTCAGCGAGCCCCCGTCCTCGATGTTGCGCGCCGCGCCGAAGAAGCGCTTGGGCTTCTGCAGGGCGTTGGAGTCCACGCCGCCGGAGAGGATCTTGCCCGAGTGGGGCACCACCGAGTTGTGGGCCCGGGCCAGGCGGGTGATGGAGTCCAGCAGGATCACCACGTCCATGCCGTTCTCCACCAGGCGGCGGCTCTTGGCCAGCACCATGTTCGCCACCTGCACGTGCCGCTCGGCGGGCTCGTCGAAGGTCGAACTGACCACCTCGCCCTTGACCGAGCGGGCCATGTCGGTGACCTCCTCGGGCCGCTCGTCGATCAGCAGCACGATCAGGTGCACCTCGGGGTGGTTGGCGCTGATGGAATT
>JBHEPC010000347.1:0-3858 GCA_046260475.1 Candidatus Krumholzibacteriia bacterium
GTCCGGGCCGCGCAGGTAGAAGAAGAACAGGTCGAAGCGGTCGCCCTCGGCCAGCAGGCGGTTGACCGCCAGGTAGCCCAGGTCGGCGGCCCAGATCTCGCGCAGGGCCTGGACCACTTCGGGCCACTGGGCGTTGGCCGCAGCCAACTGCTCCGGGTCCAAAAAGCGCAGGAGCTGCTCGTCGGTGATGTCGGCCGGGTCCACCCGCAGGGCCACGACCTGGTCGGTGAGCGAGTCGGGATAGACCAGGTTGGCCAGGGGCGCGTCGCGGCCGTGGCCGTAGGGCAGGTAGTCGCTGACCATCACTCCGTTGATGGGCCGGGCCGGGTAGGTGGTCCACATGCCCACGATGCTGGTGGACATGCCGGTCGCGCCCAGGATGTCCCAGAGGGCGGGCGCGTTCCAGGCGCTGCCCTGCACCGGCTGCTGGTCCGAGCCCTTGACGAAGTGGGAAACACCGTGCACCTCGGGCCCCACGCCGGTGCAGATGCTGGCCCACAGCAGGGGCGATTTCTCCAGGGGCACGAAGGTCTTCATGCGCCCGTGGGCGGACTGGGCCATGAACGCCTTCAGGTTGGGCAGGCGGCCTTCCTCGAGCAGGGGATCCCACAGGCGCCAGTCGGCCGAGTCGATGCCGATGACCACCAGCTTGCGGGTCTCGTGGGCGGGCTTGTCGGCGCAGCCGGCCAGCAGGGCGGCCGCGACCAGCACCAAAAGGGCCGCGGGCAGCCCGGTGCGCGTCGTCATCGTCGTCTCCCGTCGTCGTTGCGGGCCGCGGGCGTCGCGGTCCCCGACGATGGTACGGCGCCGCCGGCGCGGTGGCAAGGCCGTGACGCGGGCTCCGTCGCCGCCCGTCCGGCTCGTCCGGCAGATCCACGGCGATCTAGTCCGGCCGGGGTGCCGGGACCGCCGTCGGATCGGCCTCCTGCATCGACACCGCATGGATGAAGGTCATCAGCTCGCGCCCGACGATGCCACAGGCGTAGACGTTCGGATGGGCATCATTGTCGTTCGCGACGATCTCGTACTCGTCCCGCAGCCAGTTGTCCGCGCCCGCCAGCTGGTCGAACAGGGGGAAGACGAAAAGGTTTTTCCGGTCGCCGACGAACCATTCCTCCAGCCAGTCGTTGAACGCCCGCGAGCTGTCGGCATCGGCCTGGGTGCAGCCGCCGAGGCCTTCCCGGTTGGGGGCGAACCCCATCACGATGATGCGCCGCTCCGGGTCGGCGAAGAAGGGGCTGTCCCGCATCGCCCGGTAGTTGTTCCGCCAGGTTTCGGCCCGGTCGCTGGCGTAGACGATGGTGTTGTCGTAGCCGCTCTTGAAGAGGATGACGCGAAAGTTGTCCAGGCTGTCCCGCGCGGCGACGTACTGGACGTCAGGCGCGCAAAAGACCCGCTCCCACTGCTCCGGCGTCGCCGAAGGAGATTCCTCCACGCCCGGCCCGAAGTTGGGCTGGATCCAGGCGTCGTTGCCGTCGTAGTAGCGGTTCCAGTAGGGGCCCGCGCCGCAGAAGTGGTGCCACAGCTCCAGGTTGGTGCCGCGTGCGGCGTTCAACTCGGCCAGCACGTCGTACATGTCGACCAGGCCGTTGCGGACCAGGGCGCCGCCCACGGAGCGGTGCAGGAAGACGACGCGCCGGGGCGCGGACCAGTCGGCGGGGGCGGTCGGGGGCAAGATGTCAGGCGGCTGTTCGAGGGCAGCCGGCGGATCGGGGGCAGGCGACGTCGCCGGAGCGGTGGCGTCACCGCAGGCCGCGCCCAGAAGAACGGCACATAGAGCCGCGGG
The DNA here is from genome assembly GCA_046260475.1 of Candidatus Krumholzibacteriia bacterium. Classification (GTDB taxonomy): domain Bacteria; phylum Krumholzibacteriota; class Krumholzibacteriia; order LZORAL124-64-63; family LZORAL124-64-63; genus JACZKN01. The sequence continues at coordinate 1,787 of JBHEPC010000347.1, forward strand.
AAGGGCCAAGCGCATGATGTTCCACCTTCCGCGGCGGGGGGGGCGCCGCCGGATGGCCGGCGTGCGGTGATCGGGTCCGCGGTGGAGGGCCCGGACCGCGATCCTTTCACTGCGTGGACGCGCCGCGTCCACGCCGGTGCCCGCACATAGTGTAACGCCGTCTGCCGGTCGTCGCCTCCCCCCCGCCGCTGTCCGGCAGCGTCAGATCCGGGGACGACCGCCCCGGCCGGCGGGCGCGACCGTCAGGTGGAGAACGGCCCCCGGATTCCGCTTGCCACGCCACACCCAACCGATACGATCGCCCACGTTGTCCGCGTCACGCACGCACGCACCAACCGCCCTCGGACGCCATGAAGATCGACAGGACATTCATCGTCGGAGGCTTCGCCGCCGCGCTCGGGCTCCTGCTGGTCGTGCTCGTGGCTTCCGGCCGCGGCGTCGCGGTCGGCCTGCCCCTGGACGATGCCTGGATCCACGCGGCGTTCGCGAAGAACCTCGCGCTGGACCGGACCTGGGGCCTGCTCGCGGGCGAGCACAGCGGCGGCGAGAGCAGCCTGCTGTGGCCGTTGCTGTTGGCGGGCGGGGAATTGGGCGGCGCGGGGCTGGCGCCGCTGGTCGCCCTTGCCCTGGGGGCCGTGTCGTTCCTGGCGCTGCCCGGGTTCGTCGGGCTGCTGGCGTCGACGCCGGCCCGCGGCATGGTCGTCGCCGCGGCGATCGGTCTGTGCGGCCCGCTGCTGTTCGCCGCGCTTTCGGGCATGGAGACCATGCCTGCGCTGACCTGCGGCGCGGCGGCCCTCGTGTTCCTGCGCCGGGGCGATCTGGGGCGAGCGGCCGTGGGCGCGGGCATCGCCGCCCTGCTGCGCCCGGATGCCCTGCTGCTGGTTCCCGTGCTCGCGGCGGGCGCGGTGACCGGGGCGGCGGACCCGGGAAAGCGCCCCCTGCCCTGGCGTCTGCGCCAGTGGTCGCGGCTGTGGCCCCTGGCGGCCTTCGCCCTCGTCGTCGTGACGGCCCTGTCCCTCCTCGAGCAGCATTTCCCGCCCTCGACCCTGGCGGGCCGGCGCTGGATCGTGGGCCTTGCCCGGGAGATCCGGCTCACGGAGGCGCCCGCCGGGCTGGTCGCGATGGGCAGGCAGTGGGCGGACGCCCTGCTGGCCGATCTCGGCGCCGGCCACGCGGCCGGCGGCGGGCCCCTGGCCCAGGCGTGGCGCGCCGTCTGGGCGGCGGCGGCGGTCCTGGCCGTCGGGGTGGCTCTCGTCGCGACCTGCCGGCGGTCCGCGGCCCGGACCCATACCGCGCTGCGCCACCTCGTCGCCTGGACCCTGCTGACCCTCCTGTTCTACGCCGTCGTCCTGCCGGACCGCGGCCACGCCGGACGATACCAGCCCCAGGTCTACGTCTGTTTCGTCGTGCTCGCGGTCGAGGGCGTGTTCGCCGCCGCAAGCCGCGGCCGCCGGACGGCCCTGGTCGGCTTGCTGGCAGCCGCCGCCATCGGCGCCGGCCTGGCGACCTCCGCGGTCAGGACGCCCGGCCTCTGGGCCGTGGCCGTCGACCACATCAACCGGTTGCACGTCGCCGCGGCCGGGCAGATCCGCGAGCGCACGGCGCCGGACGATCTCGTCGCGGTGTTCGACGTCGGGGCAATCGCCTACGCGCGCCCCCGCCGGCTGCTGGACATCAGCGGTCTGACCGGCGGGGAGGCTTTGGACGCGCTTTGCAACCGCGAGCTCCCTGCCCTGCTCGCCCGGCGGCGTGCGGACCATGTGCTGCTGCCGCTTTGGGGCGAACCGGAGGGGCCCGGCTCGCTGCGGGATCGCCTCGGACTGCTGTCACCGGACGGGCTGACCATCGTGCCGGTTTACACCTGGTCGTACGACGGCGGGGGTTGGTGGGAGCAGTTCCGGTTCTCCGGCAATGCGTTCGGTCACCTGCGCCTGTATGCGCTCACGGCGCCTCGCTGATACCCTTTCCAGCCCGCGCGGCAACATCCCGCCGGCGTCGCCGTAGACGCAGAATTCACCGGCTCGAACACGCCGATCCCGGCAAGTGGGAGTCGCCATGGCCGACATCAACCG
>JBHEPC010000375.1:0-5524 GCA_046260475.1 Candidatus Krumholzibacteriia bacterium
TAGGTGGTGGAGAAGGTCTGGGTGGAGAAGGAACGGCGGCAGTGTTTGCATGTGAACCGCTGGATACGGTGGGGGCGGGCCTGTCGCCCGAAGTAGCCGGTCTTCTTGTAACGCCAGTGGGGGCCGCCGATGCCGTGAAAGTGGCAATCGGGGTTGGGGCAGAAGGGCGGGCGCCAGTCGGGGTGGTGTTGGATGGGGGTGAACATGCCCGGCCCGGTCGCAGGGACCGGGCCGGACACAATTTATGTGGCACAAGTGGCCCGGTGCGGACCCGCATGCCGGGTAGTGTGGGAGGGGAGGCCGAGCTAACGCCCGGCCCCCCTATCCCGATCCGCCCCGGCACCTCGAACACGTGCTACGGAGCAGGAACCACGATCGTATTGCCTTCGAGACTGACGCCGCCGATGCGCGCCAGCGCCCGGCCGTTCAGGACCGCGCCGGTGGCCATCGAGATGGACTGGTTGGCCATGACGGTGCCGTTGACGGTGGACGTCGAGCCCAGGGTCGCGGAGCTGCCCACCTGCCAGAACACGTTGGCGGCTTCGGCGCCTCCGGTCAGGATGACGGACCGGTCCTCCATCGTGGTGAACGTCGAGGCGATCTGGAAGATGAAGACGGCGTCGGAGACACCCCCGGCGTCAAGGGTCAGGTCACCCGACGAGATCTCGAGCCCCGACGTGGACTTGTAGAGCCCCGGGGGAAGGGTCAGGCCACCCAGGTTGCCGGCCAGGGCGACGGGGCCCAGCGTGCGGCCGGCGAGGTCGTTGTACGCGGTGGTGAGATTGTCCATGGCGTTCGCCGCAGTGGAGTCGCCGGCGTGCTGCGTGCCGGTCACGGTGCCCGGCGGGAAGCCGGTCACCGAGGTGCCCGGACTGACGCCCAGGTCGCCGGTCAAGGCGGTGGCACCCGTGCTGGTGACCGTCGACCCGGCCAGGACCGCGTAGTCGGCGGCCGCACCGAGATCCGGCGCCGTCTGCGGGTCGGAGGTCGCGGCGGTGGTGAAGGTCCACTGGTAGGCGGTGGCAAGGGCGTTGCCGGCCAAGTCCTCGATCCCGGTGGTGACGGTGGCCGAGTACGCCGTGCCCGGGGCGAGGGCCACGGAGGGCGTGAATTCAGCGATCGACGGCGACGAGACGTAGCTGACGGTGCCGTTCACGGCGGTCGCGTTGGGTCCCGTCAGCGTCATCGTCGCAACCGAGACCGTCGTCGGATCCAGCGACTCGCTGAACGAGGCGGTGATGACCGCCACCCCGACGGCGTTGTGGCTGGGGTTGGTGGCGATCACGGTCGGCGCGGTGACGTCCCGCGGCGGGCCGGTCGGGTCGTCGTCATCGGAACACGCGGCGAACGCGAACAGCAGCAGGGAGCAGGACAGGACCGCGAACCAGCGCGTCCCGCGGTCGGTCGGAATTCGTTTCATGGTGGACTCCTCCATGGCATGATGTGGATTTCGGGGCCTGCCACGGAAGGTCGGCCGGCTCGGGGCGAGCGGCCGCCGTCGGGGGCAACACGTCCCCGTTGCGAGGATCGGGCCAGCCGTAACGTGAGTATCGGCAGCGTTCCTGCTCGCGGCGGGTCCCGGCGCGGTCCCCGCAATGGCCGCCTGCCGATCATTCTGGGTCAGGCGCGGTTCGCCATGGGGTCCCCGACCCGGGGACGGCCGACTGGACGATCCGCGCCGGATGAGCGATCATTGGCAGGTGCACGGCAGGGCCCCGGGGCCGCTTCCCGGGGCTTCGGCCTTGTCCTTACCTTACGGGCCGCGGAATTCCGCGGTCGCGGCCGCCCGTCGCGGTGCGGCTGCCGCAGGAGAATCCCGCATGACCACCTATGCCCTGACGCACCTGAAGCAGCTCGAGCAGGAGTCCATCCACGTCATGCGCGAGGTGGTGGCGGAGTTCAAGAACCCGGTCATGCTCTACTCGGTGGGCAAGGATTCGGCGGTGATGGTGCGCCTGGCCCAGAAGGCCTTCCACCCGGGCCGCTTCCCGTTCCCGCTGCTGCACATCGACACGGGCTACAAGTTCCCCGAGATGTACGAGTTCCGCGACCGCTTCACCGCGGCCATCGGCGCGCGGCTGATCGTCGAGCGCAACGAGGAGTGGATCGCCAAGGGGGCCCACCCCACCGTCCTGGGCACCGACAAGTGCTGCCAGATGCTCAAGACCCGGGGCCTGCTGGACGGGCTGGTCAAGCACGGCTTCGACGCGGCCTTCGGCGGCGCCCGCCGGGACGAGGAGAAATCCCGGGCCAAGGAGCGCTTCTTCTCGGTGCGCGACGAGTTCGGCCAGTGGGACCCGAAGAACCAGCGGCCCGAGGTGTGGAACATCTACAACGCCGAGCTCGGCGACCGCGAGAGCGTGCGGGTGTTCCCGTTGAGCAACTGGACCGAGCTGGACGTCTGGCAGTACATCAAGCTGGAGGACATTCCCCTGGTGCCCCTGTACTTCGCGCAGCCGCGGCGCACGGTCGAGCTGGGCGGCATCATCGTCCCGGCCGAGCACCTGGAGACGGTCGATCCCCACGGCAAGCTGGGCCTGAGCGAGGCGGACGTGGTCGAGCGCAGCTGCCGTTTCCGCAGCCTGGGCTGCATTCCCTGCACCGGAGCCATCGAGTCCACGGTCACCGACGTGGACGGCATCATCGCCGAGGTCGTGGCCGCCCGCCGCTCCGAGCGGGAGAACCGGCTGATCGACCTGACCAGCGACTCGTCCATGGAGCAGAAGAAGCGCGAGGGGTACTTCTAGTGGACACCACGGACTACGCGCACAAGAGCCTGCTGCGCTTCACCACCAGCGGCAGCGTGGACGACGGCAAATCGACCCTGATCGGCCGGCTGCTCTACGAGACCAACTGCATCTTCGAGGACCAGTACGCGGCGGTGGCGAAGACGTCGCAGCGGCGCGGCGACGAGCGCGTGGACCTGGCGCTGCTGCTGGACGGCCTGGCGGCCGAGCGCGAGCAGGGCATCACCATCGACGTGGCCTACCGCTACTTCACCACCGCGAAGCGCAAGTTCATCATCGCCGACACCCCGGGGCACGAGCAGTACACCCGCAACATGGTCACCGGCGCCTCGACCGCCGACCTGGCGATCATTTTGATCGACGCGCGCCACGGCGTGATGACCCAGTCCAAGCGCCACGGGTTCCTGATCTCGCTGCTGCAGATCCCCCACCTGGTGGTCGCCGTCAACAAGATGGACCTGGTGGGCTGGGACCGGGGCGTCTACGACGCGATCGTGCGCGATTACGGGGAGTTCTCCCAGAAGCTGGACATCCACGACATCACCTTCATCCCCATCTCGGCGCTGGAGGGGGACAACGTCACCACCCGCAGCGCCAACACGCCCTGGTACGACGGCCAGACCCTGCTGCACATCCTGGAGAACGTGCACGTGGCGGCCGACCGCAACCTGGTGGACTTCCGCTTCCCGGTGCAGACGGTGGTGCGGCCGGACCTGGACTTCCGCGGCTTCGCGGGCACGGTGGTCTCGGGCACGGTCTCGGTGGGCGAGGAGGTGGCGGCCCTGCCCTCGGGGCGGGGCTCCCGGGTCGCGCGCATCGTCACCTGGGACGGCGACCTGGAGACGGCCGTCGCCGGGCAGGCGGTGACGCTGGTGCTCGAGGACGAGATCGACGTCAGCCGCGGCGACATGCTGGTCAGGCGCAACAACCTGCCCCACGTGGCGAACGAGTTCGACGCCATGCTGTGCTGGATGGACGAGGAGCGCATGGACCCGCGCACGGCCTACGTCCTGAAGCAGACCACCCACAAGGTGAAAGCCCACGTGCGCGAGGTCGCCTACCGCATCGACGTCAACACCCTGCACCGCGAGAGCAGCGACGGGTTCGGGCTGAACGAGATCGGGCGGGTGTCGCTCAAGACCTCGCAGCCCCTCTACTTCGACAGCTACCGCCGCAACCGGGGCACCGGCAGCTTCATCCTCATCGATCCGCTCAGCAACCGCACCGTGGCCGCGGGCATGATCCGCGGGCGCAGCCGCACCCTGGACGAGGTCACCCGCTCCCGGCGCGCCGCGCCGCAGCGCTCGACCAACGTCAGCTGGGAGGCGGGCGCCATCGCCGGCGCCGACTGGGAGGCGCGCAACGGGCACAAGGGCGCGGTCGTCTGGTGCACCGGCTACTCGGGCGCGGGCAAGTCGACGGTGGCGCGGGAGCTGGTGCGACGGCTGTTCGACGAGGGTCGTCAGGTGATGATGCTCGACGGCGACAACGTGCGCCACGGCCTGTGCGGCGACCTGGGCTTCAGCGACCACGACCGCAGCGAGAACATCCGCCGGGTCGGCGAGGCGGCCAAGCTGTTCTGGCAGCAGGGCAACATCGTCGTCTGCACCTTCATTTCGCCCTTCCGCGCCGACCGGGACTTCGTGCGCTCGCTCCTGCCCGAGGGGGCGTTCCACGAGGTGCACGTGAAGTGCGACCTGGGCGTCTGCCGTCGCCGGGACCCCAAGGGCCTGTACGCCAAGGCCGAGGCGGGCGAGATCCGGGACTTCACCGGCATCGACTCGCCCTACGAGGAGCCGGAGGCGCCGGAGGTCGTGGTGGAGACCGACCTCGAGACGGTGGAGCAGGTGGTGCAGCGGATCCACCTCTACCTGGCGGACGAGGGCATCATCTGAACCGTGTCCGGGACGGAGGCGCGCGGCATGCACTGCATCCTCTTCTACGACTACGTCGAGAACGTCGTCGAGCGCCGCGCGCCCTGGCGCGAGGCGCACCTGGCCCTGGCGCGGCAATGGGTGGACGACGGCCGGCTGGTGTTGGGCGGCGCCTTCGCCGCTCCCGTCGACGGTGCGGCGCTCGTGTTTGCCGTCGATGGTCCCGCCGAGGTGGAGGAGTTCGTGGCCGCCGATCCCTACGTGGCCAACGGCCTGGTGACCGCCTGGCGGATCCGGCCGTGGACCGTGGTGGTGGGCACGGCCCTCTGACCGGGGCGCGGGCGGACGGCCGCATCACCGAACGCCGGGGCTAGTGGGACGGCATCGACCTGCTGGCACAATCGGGGCGGCTCGGCGCCCCGAAGGAGACACGACCATGATCCCCGCCCCCGAAGCCCTGGCCCGCCTGCGCGAGGGCAACCGCCGCTTCATCACCGAGGGCCAGGCCAGCGACGCCCCCACCGGCCACGACCGCCGCCGCGAGCTGCTGGCGGGCCAGGAGCCGTTCGCCGTCATCCTGGGCTGCTCGGATTCCCGCGTGCCGGCCGAGCTGGTCTTCGACCAGGGCCTGGGCGACCTGTTCGTGATCCGGGTGGCCGGGAACATCGTCGCGCCGTCCCAGGTGGCGAGCGTGGAGTTCGCGGCCGAGCACCTGGGCGTGCGGCTGGTGGTGGTGCTGGGCCACTCCAGCTGCGGCGCGATCATCGCCACCCTGGAGGAGCTGGAGCGGCCGCGGCCGGGCCGCTCGCGGCACCTGCCGTCGATCATCGACCGCATCCGGCCCTCGGTGGAGACGGTGTTGGACGCGGACGCCGCCGTCGACCGGGACACCCTGATCCGCCG
>JBHEPC010000421.1:0-3553 GCA_046260475.1 Candidatus Krumholzibacteriia bacterium
CAGCAAGGTGGGCCTGCACGGGCTGACCCGCAGCCTGGCCCTGGCCCTGGCGCCGCAGGTGCGGGTCAACGAGCTGGCCCTGGGTGCGGTGCTGCCGCCGCCGAAGGCGCCCGCGGACTACATGCACACCCTGAAGCAGGACATCCCGCTGGGGCGGTTCGGTTCGCCGGCGGAGGTGGCCCACGCCCTGCTGTTCCTGCTGGGCAACCCCGGCGTGACCGGGCAGACGATCCTGCTCAACGGCGGGCGGCACCTGGCCTGAACGGGCGACGGCGCCCAGGCGTGACGGCGTGAGGGCGTGACGGTGCAAGGAGGGGCCATGCGAGCGGCTGACCGCATCGAGATCAAGGACCTGCTGCTGCGGGGCATCGTCGGCGTGAACGAGGCCGAGCGCCGCAAGCGGCAGGACATCCTGATCAACCTGGTCATGACGGCGGACACCCGGCCCGTGGCTGCGGCCGACAGCCTGGACGGGGGGCTCAACTACCGGACGGTCACCAAGGAGGTCATCGCCCTGGTGGAGGGGAGCGGGTTCCACACCGTCGAGAAGCTGGCCGAGGAGATCGCCCGGCTGGTGGTGACCGGCCACGCGGTGGGTTCGGTGCAGGTCACGGTCGAGAAGCCCGGCGCCCTGCGCTTCGCCCGCAGCGTCGGCGTGACGGTGGTGCGCGGGCCGGAGGATTTCGCATGAGCGCGCAGGTGGTGCACCTGACCCTGGGCTCGAACGTGGAGGCGGCCCGCAACTACCCGGCGGCGGTGCGCCTGCTGCGCGGGCTGGGGGAAGTGGCGGCGGTCTCGCCCGTCTACGAGACGGTGCCGGTGGGCATGCGCGGGGTGGCCAACTTCCTGAACGGGGCGGTGCTGCTGAGGACCGTGTTGACGCCGGTGGTGCTGAAGACGCGCCTGCGCCTGGACGTGGAGGAGGTCCTGGGCCGCGAGCGGCCGGCCGGCGAGGGCTGGGCACCGCGGACCATCGACGTGGACATCGCCCTGTGGGGCGACCTGGTGGGGGAGATCCTGGGCCGCCAGGTGCCCGACCCGGACATCGTCCGGTACCTGCACCTGGCGCTGCCCCTGGCGGACCTGTCGCCGGAGCTGGTGCATCCGGCCGACGGACGCCCGCTGGCCCAGGTCGCGGCGGACCTGCGAGCCACCGCGGACGTCCTGCCCGTGCCCCGCCCCGACATCGTCCTGGAATCATGACGGACCGAAGGAGCGTGCGATGCCCCGCCTGAAGAAGAAGCTCATCGTCGTGGGCGACCGCCTGCTGGTGCGGCCCGAGGACGGCGAGGAGCGCACCAACGCCGGGCTGTACCTGCCCGCGACCGCCGTCTCGGCCCGCCAGGCCCGGGGCGGCTGGGTGGTCTCGGTGGGCCCGGGCATGCCCGTGGCCAGCCCCGCCGACCTGGACGACGCCTTCGGCGAGGGGGAGAAGCCCCGCTACGTGCCCATGCAGGCCCAGGAAGGGGACTACGTGCTCTTCCTGCACAAGGCGGCCGTGGAGATCACCTTCGAGAAGAAGAACTACCTGATCGTGCCCAACAATGCGGTGCTGGTGCTGGTGCGGGACGACTGGGAGCCCGAGGACGAGATCTGAGCGGCGGCCGGCGCGCGTTGACACCCCGATCACGAATCCGTTACAATCAGGCCGGTTGACGCCTCTGACGAGCTTCTCTCGCCACCCGCCGGAGGTCCCCCGTTGCCGATGGCCCTGCGCAGGACGCTGCTCCTGCTGCTGAGCACCGCCGTGTCCCTGGTCGTGGCCGAACTGGCGCTGCGGGCGGTGGGGTACGGGCGCATCACCCCGGCCATGAACTTCGGGGTCAACACCCGCGGGGCCCTCGAGCGCGGCGGCTTCGAACCCCACGGCACGCTGTTCTGGACCCTGCCCGCGCGCCCGGCGCCGGTGGACCAGGCCGTCCACGCCGTCCACCCCCGGCGCCCCGTGGCGCCCAAGGGCGAGCGCCGCCGGGTGATCGTCCTGGGCGATTCCTGCTCGCGCATCTCCATCGAATCGCTGCCGTACTCGGCGACGCTGGAGCGGTTGTTGGGCCCCCGCTGGGAGGTGCTGAACGCCGCCGTGCCCGGCTACACGTCCCACCAGGGGCTGGCCTGGCTGCGGCTGCAGCTGCTGGACCTGGGGCCGGACCTGGTGGTGGTCTACTTCGGCTGGAACGATCATTGGCGCGCCACCGGCCTGACCGACCGCGAGTATGAGCGGCGGCAGGCGTCCGGCCGCCCGCGCCTGCTTGCGCTGCTGGACCGGCGGCCCGCGACGCCGCCGTTGCGGGTGCCGTTGCCACAGTACGCGCAGAACCTGCAGGCGATGGTCACGGCGATCAGCGCGCAAGGGGCGCAGGTGGTCCTGGTGGCCGCGCCCCACGCCCTGACCGGCGAAGCCCGGCAGAGGCTGGTCGAGACGGGCTACATCCTGCCGGACGAGCAGCCCGGGCCCCTGCACGAGAGCTACCTGGCGGCGGTGCGCCGCTTCGCCGGGCAGCAGGGGGTGGCGGTGCTGGCGGCGGACCGGCTGGTGGCGGCCCTGGCCGACCGGGCGCCGCTTTTGATGCGCGACGGCATCCACCTGACCGACGCCGGGCACGCGGTGCTAGCCGCGGCCCTGGCCGAGCTGATCATGACCGGCACGGGGGCCGACGGCACCCTGGCGCCGCCGCTGGTGGCCGCGGGCGGCGCCGCCCTGGCCGCGGTGACGGCAGGGACGACGGAGGCGGCGCCGTGACCGCGATCCTCGGCATCAGCGCCTGGTACCACGACGCCGCCGCGGCGCTGGTGGTCGACGGCCGCATCGCCGCCGCGGCCCAGGAGGAGCGCTTCACCCGCGTCAAGCACGACGAGCGCTTCCCCGCCCACGCCATCGCCGCCTGCCTGCGCCAGGCCGGCCTCGCGGCCGCCGACCTGGACCTGGTGGTGTTCTACGAGAAGCCCCTCTTGAAGTTCGAGCGCCTGCTGGAGACCTACCTGGCCTTCGCGCCCCGCGGCTTCGGCTCGTTCCTGCGGGCGATGCCCCTGTGGCTGCGCACCAAGCTGTTCATCCCCCAGGAGATCCGCGCGGGCCTGCCCGGGTACAAGGGGCCGATCCGCTTCGCCGGCCACCACGAATCCCACGCCGCCAGCGCCTTTTTCCCTTCGCCCTTCGCCGAGGCGGCCATCGTCACCCTCGACGGCGTGGGCGAGTGGTCGACGACCACCTGGGGCACCGGCCACGGCAACGCGGTCGAGCTGCGCCAGGAGGTGCGCTTTCCCCATTCGCTGGGGCTGCTGTACAGCGCGCTCACCTACTACACGGGCTTCCGCGTCAACTCGGGCGAGTACAAGGTGATGGGGTTGGCGCCGTACGGCGAGCCGAAGTACCTGGACCTGCTGCTGGAGCACGTGGTCGACCTCCGGGAGGACGGCAGTTTCCGGCTGGACCAGAGCTACTTCAACTACTGCCAGGGCCTGACCATGACCGGGCCGAAGCTGCACGACCTGCTGGGCGGGCCGCCGCGCCGGCCCGAGTCGGAGCTGACGCAGAAGGAGATGGACCTGGCCG
>JBHEPC010000438.1:0-4249 GCA_046260475.1 Candidatus Krumholzibacteriia bacterium
CGGCGCTGGCGCAGGTAGGTGCCCCCGGCCAGGCCCGCGACCAGCAGCAGCGCGCCCGCCGCGGCCGGGGCGCCGATGCGCCGTGCCAACGGCGCGGGGACCAGGCGCAATCCGGCGTTCCAGGCATTGTGGTACATCAGCAGCGGGCCGGCGTCGGTCTGCCAGGAGACCTGGGGCGTGCCCCGCCCCGTCCAGTCGGGCAGCTGCGCCAGCGGGCGCAGGTCCGCCCCCAGCAGCAGCACCCGCTGGTCGAGCAGGCGCACCACCAGTTCCGGTCCCGGCGCCGGCAGCAGGTCCACGGTCCGCAGTTCGGTGATCCCCGCGTCGAAACGGTGGCTGCGTTCGGGCCGCAGGGCACCGTCGGCGTAGGTGTAGAGGGTCAGGCGGGCATCGTCGGTAGCGCAGGCCACCACGCCACGGCCCGGCGCCACCGACCAGGCACCCAGGCCCCGCCCCGGCGCCTCGGGATGGGCCTGGGCGAGGACCGCCCCGGTCGGGCCCGCCAGCACCGTCACCGATTCACGGCCGCCCTCGCTGTAGCACTGCGCGGCGACGATGACCTCCACGACGCCGTCGCCGTCCAGGTCGCAGGCCAGGGGCCGCGGATCGGTGAAGAGGGTGGGGATCCGCCGTTCCCAGAGCAGGCTCCCGTCCGCCGCCAGAGCCAGCAGCGACGCCTCATCGTCCAGGCGGCCGCCGACCTCCTGCCCCGGCCGGAGATTGCCACCGGAACCGACGCCGATCATGATCTCCGGCCGGCCGTCGCCGTCGAGATCGGCCAGGCCGCCCAGATGGGGATTCCCCGCGGTGGGCACGGACCAGACCAGCCGGCCGTCGGCCGCGGCGAAAGCCATGATGCCCCGGGGGCGCAGGTCGTAGTCGACCCGCCTGACGACGATCATCAGGGGACCGTCGGCGCCGGGCACCACGCCCAGCACTTGGTGGTACCCGTCCCATTTGCCGTCCGGACGCAGGTCCTCCCCCGTCGGCAACGCCAGGTCCAGGCGCAGGGTGCCGGACAGGGGATCCAGGATCCACAGACGGTGATCCCAGCCGTCGGCCGTACGGGCGGAGGCGAGCACCTCCCCGCGGCCGTCCCCGTCGACGTCGGCGACGGCACCCAGCTCGATGGACGCGCCCGCAACCAGGTAGCGCGGCGGCAGGTTCATCTGGGACGGGGTGTAGGAAGCGTCGCCGCGCCAGCCGTAGACGAGCACCCCGGTGGCCACGCCCGAGACCAGTTCCTCGCTCCCGTCCCCGTCCAGGTCGGCGGCCAGCAGGCCGCGCACCACCGACTTCTGGTAGAGGCCCGTGGCCGCGACCGGCTGCACCTCGTAGGGCAGGCCGGCGCCAGGGAATTCGGCGAGGCCGAGCAGGAGGACGAGTACGGCGGCCGTCATGGGCGATGGTCCGCCGGCGCAGGGCAGAAGACGTTCATGCCCCGCAGGTTAGGCCAAGAGGCGGCCTCCCGTCAACGCGGGCTTGTCAATCGCCGATCCCCAGCCGCGCCATCAGCTCGACCAGCAGCTTCTGCGCCGCCACCGGGATCACCGTCCCGGGCCCGAAGATGGCCGCGGCCCCGTGGTCCTTCAGGAAGGCGTAGTCCTGGGCCGGGATGACGCCGCCGCAGATGACCATGATGTCCTCGCGCCCCAGCTTCTTCAACTCGGCCACGAGCTGGGGCAGCAGGGTCTTGTGGCCGGCCGCCAGGGACGACATGCCGATGATGTGCACGTCGTTCTCCACGGCCTGGCGTGCCGTCTCTTCCGGGGTCTGGAAGAGCGGCCCCACGTCCACGTCGAAGCCCAGGTCGGCGAACGCCGTGGCCACCACCTTGGCGCCGCGGTCGTGGCCGTCCTGGCCCATCTTGGCCACCAGCAGGCGCGGGCGGCGGCCCTCGTGGGCCTCGAAGCGCCGGATCAGTTCGTTCACGCGCTCGATGTCCTCGTCCTTTCCGAACTCGGCCCCGTAGACCCCGCTGATGGTGCGGATCTCGGCCTGGTGGCGGCCGCAGACGCGCTCGCAGGCGTCGGAGATCTCGCCCAGGGTCGCGCGCCGCCGCGCCGCCTCCACCGCCAGCTCCAGCAGGTTGCCCTCGCCGCCGCCGGCGCAGCGGGTCAGCGCGTCCAAGGCCTCCTGTACGGCCGCTCCGTCGCGGCCCCGGCGCAGGACTTCCAGGCGTTCGAGCTGCTGGCGGCGGACCTCGGTGTTGTCCACCTCGAGGATCTCCAGGGGATCCTCCTGCTCCAGCCGGTAGCGGTTCACCCCCACCAGCACGTCCTGGCCCGAGTCGATGTGGGCCTGGCGGCGGGCCGACGCCTCCTCGATGCGCAGCTTGGGCAGGCCCGCGGCAATGGCCTGGGCCATCCCGCCCATCTGCTCCACCTCGGTGATGTGCGCCCAGGCCCGGTGCATGATATCACGGGTCAGGCTCTCCAGGTACCACGAGCCGCCCCAGGGGTCGACGGTGCGGCAGATGCCCGTCTCGTCCTGCAGGTAGAGCTGGGTGTTGCGGGCGATGCGCGCCGAGAAGTCGGTCGGCAGGGCGATGGCCTCGTCCAGGGCGTTGGTGTGCAGGCTCTGGGTGCCGCCCAGGACCGCGGCCATGGCCTCGAGGCAGGTGCGCGCCACGTTGTTGTAGGGGTCCTGCTCGGCCAGGGACCAGCCCGAGGTCTGGCTGTGGGTGCGCAGGGCCATCGACTTCGGATCCTGCGGGTCGAAGCCGCGGATCAGCTTGGCCCACAGCAGCCGCCCGGCCCGCAGCTTGGCGATCTCCATGAAGTAGTCCATGCCCTCGGCCCAGAAGAACGACAGGCGGGGCGCGAAGCCGTCGATCGTCAGGCCCGCCTGCAGGCCGGTGCGCACGTACTCCAGGCCGTCGGCCAGGGTGTAGGCCAGCTCCAGGTCGGCGGTCGCGCCGGCCTCCTGCATGTGGTAGCCGCTGATGCTGATGCTGTTGAACTTCGGCATGTGGGCCGCCGTGTAGGAGAAGATGTCCGCGATGATCCGCATGCTGAACGCCGGCGGATAGATGTACGTGTTGCGGACCATGTACTCCTTGAGGATGTCGTTCTGGATGGTGCCGGCCAGCTGCTGCGTGGTCGCGCCCTGCTCCAGCGCGGCGACGATGTAGAAGGCCATCACCGGCAGCACGGCGCCGTTCATGGTCATGGACACCGACATCGTATCGAGGGGGATGCCGTCGAAGAGGATCTTCATGTCCTCGACCGAGTCGATCGCGACGCCCGCCATGCCCACGTCGCCGACGACGCGCGGATGGTCGCTGTCGTAGCCGCGGTGGGTCGCCAGGTCGAAGGCCACCGACAGGCCCTTCTGGCCCATGGCCAGGTTGCGCCGGTAGAAGGCGTTGCTCTCCTCGGCGGTGGAGAAGCCGGCGTACTGGCGCACGGTCCAGGGCCGGGTCACGTACATGGTGGCGTAGGGACCGCGCAGAAAGGGCGGCAGGCCGGCGGTGTGACCGACGTGCTCGCAGGCGGCCGTGTCGGCCGCCGTGTACAGGGGCCGGACGGCGATCTGCTCGCCGGTCTGCCAGGCGGCGTCGGCGGTGCTGCTCCCGGCCGCGGCGGCGAAGGCCAGACGCCAGGCGTCCCGGTCCGGAGCCGGCACGGCGCCGTCCCGCAGGCTGACCTTGGTGAAGTCGGGCAGGCGGCTCATCGCAGGGCCTCCAGGTGGTCGGCCAGGCGGCCGAGGGTGTCCGGCAGGTCGCTCTTGAGGTGGATGAACCCGTCGGCGCCCGCGGCGCGCAACTCGTCCACGCAGTCGGCGGGGTGCCCCGCCACCAGCACCTGGGGCGGGGCTTCACCGGCCTTGAGCAGCCGGACGAGCTCGACGCCCCGGGCCGCGTAGACGTCGTCCAGGGCCACCAGCACCACCGTCGCCGCGCCCGTCGCGAGGGCGGCACCGGCCGCGGCGGCGGGCTCGGCGTAAAAATCGCCCTCGAGCACGCGGAAGCCGCCGGCCTGGCAGAATCCGCGGGCGAATTCCAGGCGCGGCAGGGTCCGGGGCAGGCTGCCCAGGCAGGCGCAGGCCACGGTGGCGCGGCGGGGATCGGCGGCGCCCAGGGCGGCCACGCGGCGGCGCAGCGCCTCGAACGGGGCGGCGTCCCGGCGCGTGGGAATCGGCGCGCAGGTCGTCGCCGAAGCCGACGGGGGCGTCAGCGCCTCGTTCAGCTCGCCCAAGGTGGCGCCGGCGGCGGCGGCGTCCACCAGGACGGCCAAGGCCTCGGCCG
>JBHEPC010000447.1:0-3023 GCA_046260475.1 Candidatus Krumholzibacteriia bacterium
TGGCGCTGCTCATCGTGGCGTTGACCTACTTCCCCGACAAGGAGGCGCGCACGGGCAAGGCGGCCAGCGTGCGCGAGACGCTGCAGGGCATGTGGCTGGCCATGAGCAACGGCCGTTTCCTGGCGCTGATCCTCATCACCGCGGGCTTCTGGGCCATCCAGGGCCAGCTCTACGCCTCGATGCCGGACTACGTGCTGCGCATGGCCGGCGAGACCTACAAGCCCGAGTGGTATGCCAACATCAACCCCTTGATGGTCGTGATCTTCGTGGTGATGATCACCCACCTGGTGCGCCGGTGGCGTCCGGAGAACGCCATCCTGGTGGCCATGTGCATGATCCCGTTCTCGGCGTTGATCATGTCGGCCTCGGCCTGGATGCACGGCACCATCGATATCCTGGGCCTGCAGTTGCATCCGATCACGTTCACGATGATCATCGGCATCGCCATCCAGGGCCTGGCCGAGTGCTTCCTCAGTCCCAAGTGGCTGGAGTTCTCCTCGAAGCAGGCGCCCCCGGGCAAGGAAGGCACCTTCCTGGGCTTCGCCCACATGAACACCTTCTTCGCCTGGATCTTCGGCTTCCTGTTCTCGGGCTACCTGCTGAGCCGGTACTGTCCCGAGCCCACGACCCTGCCCGCGGACGTGCAGGTGCAGCACGCGGCCGCCCTGGCGGGGCAGGCGCCCATGCCCGAGGTCTACGCCCAGGCCCACTACCTGTGGTACGCCTACGCCGGCGTGGGCCTGCTCTCGCTGTCGGCGCTGCTGGTGTTCATCGCGGTGACCCGGCGCATCCACCGGAAGAAGGCCGCGGCGGCGTGAGCGGGCCGCTCGAGACGGCGCTGGTGCTGGGCCGGCCGGTGCGCTACCGGGTGCGGCGCTCGGCCCGGGCCCGGCGCATCGGCGTGCAGGTCTCGCGGCGCGAGGGCGTGGTGGTGGTGCTGCCGCGCCGCGCCCCCCGCCGCGAGATCGCGCGGGCGCTGGACCGCTGGGCCGCCTGGATCGACCTGCAGGTGGAGAAGCACGGCGTGCGCCACGGGCCGCGGCGGGTGGAGCTGACCACCGGCTCGCCCCTGCTCTTTCTGGGCGAGCCGCGCACCCTGCGCCTGGAGGCCCTGCCCGCGGGCCGGGCCCGGCCCCGGGCCGAGCTGGGGGAGGACTCCCTGGTGCTGCAGCTGCCGGCCGCCCAGGTGCTGGAGCCCCGGCCGGCGCTGCAGCGCTGGCTGCGCCGCGAGGCCCGGCGGGAGCTCGAGATCCGGACCGCCCACTGGGCGGAGGCCCTGGACCTGCGGCCGGTCAAGATCGTCGTCGGCGAGCGCACCAGCCGCTGGGGCAGCTGCTCCCGCCGCGGCACCCTTTCCTTCTGCTACCGCCTGGGGATGGCGCCGCCGCGGGTGATCGACGCCGTGGTGGCCCACGAGGTCTGCCACCTGGCCCACCTGGACCATTCGCCCCGGTTCTGGACCCTGCTGGACGGGGCCTGCCCCTGGCACCGGGACGCCTACGTCTGGCTGAACGACCACGAGGACGAGCTGGCGCTCTGACCTGTCGCGCGGCCGGCCGGCGTGCTATGATCGAGCGCGAAAACACCCCCGCGGAGGAGCCGATGGATCCCCTTTACGACCGCACCGTCACCCTCGCCCTGCTGCACGCGCACACCCTGACCGACAGCCTGCGCCGCCACGCCTACGCCGTGGAGGCGGCCATGCGCGCGTCCGCCCGCCGCACCGGCGGGGACGAGGCCTATTGGGCCGCCGTCGGGCTGCTCCACGACTTCGACTACGAGAAGTACCCCGAGGCGCCCGACCATCCCTTCAAGGGGGCGGAGATCCTGCGGGCGAAGGGGTATCCCGAGCATTTCGTGCGCACGATCCTCTCGCACGCCTCGTACACCGGCGTGCCGCGGGAGGACGACTGCGCCCGGTGGCTGTTCGCCGTCGACGAGCTGTGCGGCTTCTGCATGGCCTGCGCCATGGTGCAGCCGGACCGGAAGATCGCCGCGGTCGAGGTCCGCTCGGTGCGCAAGAAGCTCAAGAAGAAGGATTTCGCCGCCAAGGTCAGCCGCGAGGAGATCACGGCCGGGGCGGCCGACCTCGGGTTGGAGCAGGACGAGGTGATCGCCCACGTGCTGGCGGCGCTGGCCGAGGTGGCGGACGACCTGGGGCTGTAGGGGAAGGCGGCACGGACGGAAGGGACGCCGTGATGACGGGTGGCTGGAGATTGAGCCGCGTGCGGGTGATCTGGATCCTGGCCGTCCTTGGGCTCTTCGTGGCGGTGACCCTGGGCCGGGGGGCGGAGTTCACCCCCAAGGTGATCGGGGTGCTCCTGCTCTGCTTCGCCTGCGAGCTGGTCGACAGTTCGCTGGGCATGGGCTACGGCACCGCCCTGACGCCCATCCTGCTGGCCTTCGGCTACTCGCCCCTGCAGCTGGTGCCGTCGGTGCTGTTCTCGGAGCTGCTGAGCGGCTTCGCCTCCTCCTATTTCCACCATGACTCGGGCAACGTCGACTTCTCCGGCCGGACGCGGGATACGCGGGTGGCCCTGCTGCTGGCTTTGGGCAGCGTGGTGGGCGTGGTGATCGGCGTGTCCATCGCCGTGCGGGTGCCGACGGACGTGCTGAAGCTCGTCATCGGCCTGATCATCACCGGGGCGGGGGTCACCATCTGGGTGTTCCACGCGCGCACCTTCGCCTACCGGACCTGGAAGATGTTCGCCCTGGCCTCGGTGGCCTCGTTCAACAAGGCCCTCTCGGGCGGCGGCTACGGGCCCCTGATGACCAGCGGCCAGCTGCTCAGCGGCATCGGGGGCAAGGCCTCCGTCGGCATCACCTCCTTCGCCGAGGGTTTCACCTGCCTGGTGGGCGTGATCCTCTTTCTGGACCAGGGGCAGCGCTTCGACTACGACCTGCTGGTGCCCATGGTCACGGGCGCCCTGCTGTCGGTGCCCCTGTCCACGGAGTTCGTGCGGCACATCGACGAACGGAAACTCAAGCGGCTGATCGGCGCCGTGACGGTGGTGCTGGGTCTG
>JBHEPC010000448.1:0-5192 GCA_046260475.1 Candidatus Krumholzibacteriia bacterium
CCAGACCACCGCCACCGTGGCGGCGGTGCACGCCCAGGCCACCGGACGCCTGGCCGCCCTGGGCTACGGCGACTGGCTGGCACGCCTGCCCGGCGGCGATCGTCCCCAGCTGGCCTTCCAAAGCCGCGTGGGTCCCATCAAGTGGCTGGGCCCGGAGATCGTGGCCGAGGTCAAGCGCCTGGCCGCCGCCGGCTGCCGGCAGCTGCACGTGCAGCCGGTGAGCTTCACCTGCGAGCACATCGAGACCCTGATGGAGCTGGACGTCGAGCTGCGCGAGGACGCCGAAAAGGCGGGCATCGAGCACTACCAGCGGGGCGCCGCCCTGAACCTGGACGAGACCTGGCTGCGGTCCATGGCGGCCGAGCTGGCGGACCGGGCCTTCGGTCAGGAGGTCGCCGCCCATGGCTGAGTCCGGCGCCCGCCGCGTGGCCGTCGTCGCCGGCGGCATCGCCGGCCTGGCCACCGCCGTGAACCTGCTGGACCGGGCCGCGGCCGCGGGCCTGGACCTGCACGTGACCGTCTTCGAGAAGGGCGCCGATCCGGGCGGCAACCTGCAGACCCTGCGCGAGGGGCCGTGGCAGCTGGAGTGGGGCCCCAACGGGTTCCTGGACAGCGAGCCCGCGACCCTGCGCCTGGCCACGCGCCTGGGCCTGGACGATGCGCTGCTGCCCAGCAGCGACGCCACCCGCCACCGCTTCCTGCTGGTGGACGGCCGGCTGCAGGAGATCCCCACCTCGCCCAAGGCCTTCCTGAAGTCGAAGCTCATGTCCCCGGGGGCCAAGCTGCGCCTGGCGGGCGAGCTCTTCGTGCCCCGGCGCAGGGACCTGGGCCGGGCCGCCGAGGACCCGACCACCGACGAGACCGTCGACGCCTTCGGCCGCCGCCGCCTGGGCCCCGCCTTCGCCGAGATCATGCTCGACCCCATGGTCAAGGGCGTGTTCGGGGGCAACTCGCGCCAGCTGAGCCTGGCCGCCGCGTTCCCCCGCATGGTCGAGCTGGAGCGGAACCACGGCGGCCTGTTCAAGGCCATGGCCGCCCTGGCCCGCAAGCGCCGGCGCGAGGGCAAGGCCGGCACCGACGCCGGGCCCAGCGGCAAGCTGACCTCGTTCCAGGGGGGCATGGGCCAGCTCATCGACGGGCTGGTGGCCGCCCTGGCCAACGATCCCCGGGCCGAGCTGCGCACCGGCGCCGCCGTCTCCCGGGTCACCTGGGCCGGCGGGGCCTGGCACGTGGCCGGCCACGACTTCGACATGGGCCCCTTCGACGCGGTGGTCAACGCCGCACCCGCCCACGCGGCGGCGGTGCAGCTGCGCGAGGTGTCGCCGGTGCTGCACGAGAACCTGGTGCGGATCCCCTTCGCCGCCATGGCCGTGATCGCCCTGGGCTTCGACCGCGCCGCGGTCAAGCACGACCTGCAGGGCTTCGGCGTGCTGATCCCCAGCCGCGAGCAGCGCGAGCTGCTGGGCGTGCTGTGGACCAGCAGCATCTTCCCGCGGCGCGCGCCCGAGGGGAAGGTGCTGCTGCGCTGCATGGCCGGCGGCGCCGACAACCCCGGCGTGCTGGAGCTGGACGACGAGGCCCTGATGGGCGTCACCCTGTCGGAGCTGCGTCCTTTGCTGGGCATCAAGGGCGCGCCCGAGATGGTGCGCATCATCCGCCACCGGCGGGCCATCGCCCAGTACGTGCCCGGCCACCTGGCGCGCCTGGCCGCGATCGACCGCGAGCTCGCCCGCCATCCCGGGCTGTTCCTGACCGGCGCCTCGTACCGGGGCATCGCCGTGAATTCCTGCTGCAAGGAGGCAGAGGCCGTCGCCGACCGGGTCGTGGCCCACCTGGCCGGGTCCGCGGGCGGCGCCTCCCGGGAGGCCGTCTCATGAACCTGTTCGTGTCCGTGACCACCGTGCTGCTGCCCCTGCTGTACCTGGTGTCCTGGATGCTGTACGTGTGGATCTTCCGCTCGGACAACCCCGTGCCCCGCCGGCTGGCCTCGCGTTTCACCGCCGCCGTGGTGCTGCTGCACGTGGGCACGCTGGTGGTCAAGGGCCAACTCTACGGGCGGCTGCCTCTGGGCTCGGGCCTGGAGTTCGCCTCGGGCCTGGCGGTGGCCCTGCTGGCCACGTACCTGTACCTGGAGCGGCGGCGGCGGGTGAAGCAGACCGGGTTCATGGTCACGGGCCTGGCCTTCCTGCTGCAGTTCATCTCCAGCGCCTTCAGCGTGACCGTGCCCGACGCCAGCCCCCTGCTGCACGATCCCGGCTACGCCGGGCACGTGGTGCTGGTGCTGCTGGCCTACACCGCGCTGACGGTGAGCTTCCTGTACGCCATCCTCTACCTGGTGCTGACCCGGCAGCTGGGCCGCCGCCAGTTCGGCCTGCTGTTCAGGCGCCTGCCGTCGCTGGACGTGCTCGAGCGCATGAGCGTGGGCGCGGTGGAACTGGGCGTGCCCCTGCTGTTTTTGTCCCTGAGCCTGGGGCACCTGTGGATGTACAACCTGGCCGACCGCGTGGACCCGGTGCTGGCGGCGGAGCTGTCGCCCTGGGATCCGAAGATCCTCGTCTCCTGGGTGATCCTGCTCGGCTACACGGCGGGCCTGGCCGGCTACCGCTTCCTGGGCTGGCGGGGCAAGCGCATGAACAAGCTGGCGGTGGCGGCCTACGTGGTGGTGGTCGTGGCCATGGGCGTGATGCAGCACTTCGTGCCCAGCTTCCACGACTTCCGGCAGCAGCAGCCCCAGGAAGTCTCGCTCATGTGGCCGCTGGCCTCGGTCCATCCGTGCACCTGCCCGCTCCACGCCGGGGGCGCCGAATGAGCCGCCCGGCCACCCTCTTCGCGGTGACCGTCAACCACCGCAACGCGCCCACGGAGGTGCGCGAGCGCGCCCACCTGGACGAGGCGAAGGCGGTGGCCCTGATGCAGACCCTGGCCGAGACCGAGGGCTGCGTGGCCTGCGTGCCGGTCTCGACCTGCAACCGGACCGAGATCTACGTCGAGGTCGCCCCCGGCCACGCCATCGACTCCATGCTGCGCGCCGCCCTGGCGCAGGTGGGCGCCGAGGCGGACCTGTTCTTCAGCCACCACGCGCGCCACCTGCAGGGCCTCGACGCCATCGACCACCTGTACCGGGTCGCGTCCGGGCTCGAGAGCATGATGCTCGGCGAGCCCCAGATCACCGGCCAGCTGAAGGACGCCTACCGCCTGGCGCGCACCACCCAGGAGCCCGGCCCCGGGCTGCTGCGGGCCTTCCAGGGGGCCTTCCGCGCCGGCAAGCGCGTGCGCACCGAGACCAGGATCACCCAGGGCGCCGTCAGCGTGGCCTTCGCCGCGGTCGAGTTGGCCCGCAAGTTCTTCGACCACCTGTGCGACCAGCGCGCCGTGCTCGTCGGCGCCGGCGAGACCGGCGCCCTGGCCGCGCGCCACTTCCTGCAGCACGACATCGGCCACCTGACGGTGATCAACCGCACCTACGCCCGCGCCCAGGAGCTGTCCATCACCCTGAACACCGAGCGCCTGGCTACGGTCGCGGCGGCCCACGGCCTCGCCGACAGCCGGGAGTTCCCCGCCGCCAGGTGCGGCAAGGTGGACGCCCGCCCCTGGGACGAGCTGGGCGCGGCCCTGGTGGAGGCGGACGTGGTGCTCTCGACCACCGGCGCCACCGACCCGGTGATCCTGCCGGCGATGGTGGCCGCCGCCACCGCCAAGCGCCGCGGCAAGCCGCTGTTCCTGCTGGACATCGCCGTGCCCCGGGACATCCATCCCGACGTGGCCAAGGTGCCCAACACCTTCGTCTTCGGCCTGGAGGACCTGGACGAGATCGTCCAGGGCAACCTGACGGCGCGCCGCAAGCAGATCCCCCACGCCGAACACATCATCGCCCAGGAGCTGGAGGAGTTCGAGCAGTGGCTGGACGAAGTGGACCTGCGCCCCACCGTCGCCGAGTTCAAGGCCTACCTGGAGGACCTGAAGGACAAGCAGGTGGGCTTCGTCCGCAAGAAGCAGTCCGACGAGGTCGCCGCCGCGGTGGAGGCCAGCCTGCAGCAGTTCATCAAGAAGGTCCTGGGGCGATCGATGGCCACGCTGAAGTCCACGGAGTCGCGGGCCGAGAGGGAACGGGATCTGGAGACTTTGCGGCGGTTGTTTGCGCCGGATCATGAGGATCGCAGCTAGCGGTCCGCCTTGCGCGCCGCCCGTGCCCGTCGCACCATTGCCCCGACCCGGTCACGTACGCGCCCCCGCCCCCGGAGCCGCCGTGGGCATCCTCCCGCTCATCGTCATCGCCATCGGCCTGGCCATGGACGCCACGGCCGTGTCCCTGGGTGCCGGCGCCGGCGGCCGTGCCACGGGTTGGCGCGCCGCCTTCCGGCTGGCCTTCCACTTCGGCCTGTTCCAGGCCCTGATGCCCCTGCTCGGGTGGCTGGCCGGACGCGGCCTGGCCGGCCTGCTGCAGGCGGTGGATCACTGGATCGCGTTTGCGCTGCTGCTGGTCGTCGGTGGGCGCATGGTGTGGGGCGGGTTGCACCCCGAGCCGGACGCCGCCGCCGCGGCCCGCCGCCGCGACCCGTCCCGCGGCTGGTCCCTGGTCGCCCTGTCGGTCGCCACCAGCGTCGACGCTTTCGCCGTGGGCCTGGGCTTGGCGATGCTGGATGTGGCCATCTGGGTGCCCGTCGCGTTGATCGGCGTGATCACAGCGGCGATGTCCCTGTCGGGGCTGCTGCTGGGCCGGGTGCTGAGCGCGGCGTGGGGTCCGCGCGCGGAGATCCTGGGCGGGGTGCTGCTGCTGGGGATCGGGGTGCAGATCCTGGTCAGCCAATTGGTGGCACAGGGCCGATGGTAGTCACGGTGGCGTGACCATTATTGTCCGGACATACCGCCCAGGCGTTCCATAACGCTCGGGCGGCACCTCCCATCAAACCGGATCCGCCTACGGCACGTACGCCACCCGGCAGCCCGGCCGCCCCGGCACACCCTCGGCCCGCGCCAGGTACACCCCGGCCGGCAGCGCCCGGCCCGCGGCGTCGCGGGCCTCCCAGGCCGCCTCGCCCAAGCCCCCGCGCACCTCGACCGCCACCTCGCCCACGCGCCGCCCGTGCCCGTCGCACCATTGCCCCGACCCGGTCACGTACGCGCCCCCGCCCCCGGAGCCGCCGTGGGCATCCTCCCGCTCATCGTCATCGCCATCGGCCTGGCCATGGACG
>JBHEPC010000453.1:0-2880 GCA_046260475.1 Candidatus Krumholzibacteriia bacterium
CTTCTACGCCCGCACCATCGACGAGGCCAAACGCGACGGCACCCTGCTGTCGCTGCACCTGAAGGCCACCATGATGAAGGTCTCCGACCCGGTGATGTTCGGCCACTGCGTCTCGGTGTTCTACGCCGCGGCCCTGGACAAGCATGCCGAGGTCCTGAAGGAGATCGGCGCCAACGTGGCCCACGGCCTGGCCGGCGTGCTGGCCAAGCTGGACAAGCTGCCCGCGGCGAAGAAGGCCCAGATCGAGGCCGACATCGCCGCCTGCTACGCGGACCGGCCGGACCTGGCGATGGTCGACTCGCGCAAGGGCATCACCAACCTGCACGTGCCCAACGACGTGATCGTCGATGCCTCCATGCCCAACGTGGTGCGCGACGGCGGCCGGATGTGGGACAAGGACGACCAGCTGCGCGACACCGTGGCCATGGTGCCGGACCGCTGCTACGCCACCATGTACCAGGCGATCATCGAGGACTGCCGGGAGCGCGGCCAGTTCGATCCCGCCACCATGGGCAGCGTGCCCAACGTGGGCCTGATGGCCCAGAAGGCCGAGGAGTACGGCTCCCACGACAAGACCTTCATCGCCCCGGCCGCCGGCGTGGTGCGCGTGGTCGACGCCGACGGCGCCGTGCTCATGGAGCAGCCGGTCGAGCCCGGCGACATCTTCCGCATGTGCCAGACCAAGGACGTGCCCATCCGCGACTGGGTGAAGCTGGCCGTCACGCGGGCCCGCGCCACCGGCACCCCGGCGGTGTTCTGGCTGGACGAGCGCCGCGCCCACGACGCCGAGCTGATCCGCAAGATCAAGAGCTACCTGCCCCTGCACGACACCGCAGACCTGGACCTGCACATCATGCGGCCCGTGGACGCCATGAAGTTCTCGCTGGAGCGCGTCCGCCGCGGCAAGGACACCATCTCCGTCACCGGCAACGTGCTGCGCGACTACCTGACCGACCTGTTCCCCATCCTCGAGCTGGGCACCAGCGCCCGCATGCTCTCGATCGTGCCTCTGCTGGCGGGCGGCGGCCTGTTCGAGACCGGCGCCGGCGGCTCGGCGCCCAAGCACGTGCAGCAGTTCGTGCAGGAGGGCCACCTGCGCTGGGACTCCCTGGGCGAGTACTGCGCCCTGGTGCCGTCGCTGGAGCTGGCGGCCACGCAGGGCGGCGGCGCCACCGCGGCCCTGCTGGCCGCGACCCTGGACCAGGCGGTGGGCCAGTACCTGCAGCACGCCCGCTACCCGTCCCGCAAGGTGCACGAGATCGACAACCGCGGCTCGACCTTCTACCTGGCCCTGTACTGGGCCCAGGCCCTGGCCGCCCAGGACCAGGACCCCGCGCTGAAGGCCCGCTTTGCGCCGGTGGCGGCGGCCCTGGCCCGGGACGAGGAAAAGATTGCCGCCGAGCTGCTGGCCGCCCAGGGGGCGCCCGCCGACGTCGGCGGCTATTTCCATCCCGACGACGCCAAGGCGACGGCCGCCATGCGGCCCAGCCCGACGTTCAACGCGGTCATCGACGCCCTCTAGGGGCCGTTTGCGGCATCCTGACGCCGGGGGCGGGCATCTGGCCCGCCCCTTGCGTTTCCGGCAGGGTCTCCCGGTCCGGCCGGCGATTCGCCAGGCGCCCCTGGCCACCGGCCCGCCGGGGTTGCCGCGAGGGATGGAACGCCATGCCCCAGGACGCCCCCAGCCTCCCGTTGACGGACGACGGCGCCGCGTTGCAAGCCGCCGCCGCCGCTTTCCGCGAGCTGCCCGTGATGCCCCGGACCGTGACCGCCGTGCTCGAGCAGCTGGCCGGTCCGGACTGGACCATCCCGGCCGTCGAGGCCACCATCGCCGGCGACCCGGCCCTGGTCGCCCGCATGATCAGCGTCAGCAACTCGGCCCTGTACGGCGCCGCGGTGGAGATCCGCACCCTCAACCAGGCGCTGGTGCGCCTGGGCTACCGGGCCATCCGTTCCCTGGTGATCGTGGCCGGGGCGCGCGCCCTGTTCCCTCTGGACGACGAGCACCTGGGCCGCTGGGGTCGCGCCCTGTGGCGCCACTCGGCCGCGGCCGGGGTCGCCGCCCGCCTGGTGGCCGAGGCCACGCGCCAGCGCGACCCCGACGACGCCTTCGCCGCCGGCGTGCTGCACGACATCGGCAAGGTGGTGATACTGCTGAACCGCCCCGACGACTACGGGCGGATCCAGGAGCTGATGCTGTCCGGCCGCTGCGACTGCCGCGTGGCCGAGACCGTGACGGTCGGCATCGACCACGCCCGCCTGGCCGCCGACCTGACCTCGCGCTGGAACCTGCCGGCGGGCATCGTCGCCGCCATCACCGGCCACCACGAGCCGGACCGGGCCGGCGACCACGCCCGGCTGGCCCGCATCGTGGCCTGCGGCGACGACCTGGCGCACCTGCACGACGGGGGCGACCGCGAGGTCCTGCTGCCGGTGGTGCTGGACGGCCTGGGCCGCCTGGGCCTGGCCTTCGGCGCCTCCGAGGAGCTGGTCGAGACGGTGCGGGTGCACCTGGCCGACCTGGGCGATCTGGTCTGACGGACGATCCGTGCTATGATGCCGGTCGGCCGGGACGGCCGGCGGCGGGCGTCGTCCGGGCCGCGGCCGGACGGGATCCGCCATGACCTTCCGCATCGGCGTCGTCGGCGCCGGCAACCACGGGCAACGCTACCTGCGCCATGCCGCGGCCGACGTGCCGGGGATGGCTGCGGTCGCCCTCTGCCGCCGCGACGCCGCCGCCGGCCGTCTCCTGGCCGACGCGTCGGGCCTGCGCTGGCACGCCGACGCCGCGGGCCTGATCGCCGACCCGGACGTGGACGGGGTGGTCGTCTGCACGCCCCCCTCGTCCCACTTCGACCTGGCCGCCGCGGTGCTGGCGGC
>JBHEPC010000154.1:0-3806 GCA_046260475.1 Candidatus Krumholzibacteriia bacterium
TCGTCGTACATGGCGCAGTAGGCGCAGCGGTTGTGGCTGCAGCCGATAGACACCTGCAGCAGCAGGCTGTCCGCCTCGCTCGGTGGTCGGAAAATGCGCCCGACGTGGGCCAAAAATCTGCCTCCTTGGCGGCCGCGGGGCGGCCGGCCGCCCCGCCGGAAAGGGACGAACCCTCCCGGAAAGGGGCTGGCGCCCCGGCGGCGAAAAATTTCCCGAGGGCGGTCCGAGGCGCCCCCCGCGACCACCGCGCCCGTAAGTTGTTGCTTTATGGATAAGTATATCTTTACGGTCAACGTTCTTCGTTGCCGCAACGCAAGTTGCCGCAAAGATTCCGTTCGCCTTGGGCACGATTCCCGCTAAACTTCGGGCATGGAGGCGCCGATCAACCCCCTGGGCGAACGAACGAGCCTCTAAAGAAACCACGGCCGGGGCCACCATGTCTGAATGACTTTGGGCGAGAGTCATTCACCGACAGGCCCCGGCTGCTTCTTTCCCTCCGCAGCCCCGCCCGGCGCACCGGCCCCGCCCACCTACAGGGGCCGGAACACCCCGTCCGCGAGGATCACCCGGTCCAGGTCCGGCCCCACCAGGCGCACGCTCACGACCGCCACCCCGGGCTGGGTCTGGGGGATGTACACCCGGTCCAGGTGGATGACCGCGTCGGGGGACGAGAAGTCCCCGGGCGCCACCGTGCCGCCGAAGTGGTCGCTGCGTCCGAAGGCGATGTGCAGGCCCAGCTTCTCGTCCAGCAAGATCTCGCCGCAGGGCTCGAGCCCGAAATCCCCCAGGACGCCCAGCCCCAGCTCGGCGAGGTTGGCGTAGGCCGGTTCGGCGGCGATGCGGGCCGCCTCGGCGCGGCTGATCGGCCCGTCGCTCGTGACCGCGACCGCCTTGTTGCCGGCGATGCGGTAGAGCACCACCTCGCCGTCGATCTCGACCGGCAGGCTGCCCGCCGAGGCGCTGGGGTCGTCCGGCCGCTCCCCCTCGTAGGGCACGATGTAGGCCTCGCCCGAGGGCAGGTTGCCCGCCACGCCGTTGCGCGGGAACAGGCCGCCGGAGGCGTGGCCGGTGCGGTGGCGCAGGTCCAGCACCAGCTCGTGGGCACCGCCGGCGGAGGCGAAGCGCAGCTCGGCCCGCTCGGCCCGGTCCAGCAGCTCCTTCAGCAGGTCCACCCGGCGGTTGATCTCGCCGTAGTCCAGGCGCAGCGCGGGGATCATCCCCGGCAGGAAGCCCGGCATGGTGGCGGCGCGGAAGCCGCCGTCGCGGGCGGCCACCTTCAGGGGCGCCGTGGCCGACAGCTCGGTGGGCGCGATCACGATGGTGTGGTCGGCGAAGAGGCGTGCGAAGGGGATGCCCCCGGGCGGCAGCCGGTCCGCGTGGTCGGGCACGGGCCCGCCCGTGTCCAGGTGGCACAGGGCCGGCAGGTCGGCGTTGTTGCTGCCGGCGTTGCGGTACCAGGCCAGGGTGATGCGGTCCAGGCCCAGGGCGGCGCCCTCGGCGGCCAGGTCCCGGTGCCAGGCGGCGGCCAGGGCCCGGCGGACGGCCCAGTCCGGGTTGTCGGGCAGGCGGTCGTCCGGGACGTCGACGATCAGGGCCAAACCCGTATCGGCGGCGGTGGGGCGGAACACCCGCTCCACGAGCAGGCGCAGGTCGCGGGGGCTGAGACTCTCGGGCATGGCGGCGGCTCCCGTGGCGGGCCGGATCCGGCGATCCGGGCCGGGTTCGGGGCCGGCGCGGCGGGCCGGCCCGGAGTTTCGGTGTACGGACACCAAGTTATGTCCTATCCTTGTCTCCGGCCCGGACAAATTCAAGGAACCCGGGCCGCCAGGAGAGTTTCGGCCGGCCGTGCCGGCTGCAAGGAGGCCCCAGGATGAGCCAGAACCAGCACCCGAATCTGGCGCTCTTCATCGATTTCGACAACGTGGCCATCGGCTCCCGTGACGCGCGGCAGCGCTTCGACGTCAAGCTCCTGCTGCAGCGCGTGCTGGAGAAGGGCAAGATCATCGTCAAGCGCGCCTACGCCGACTGGCACTACTACAAGGAGTACATGACGCCGCTGCACGAGGCGGCCATCGAGCTGATCGAGATCCCCATGCCGCGGATCTCGGGCAAGAACAGCGCGGACATCCGCCTCGTGGTCGACGCCATGGACCTGTGCTACTCCAAGGACCACATCGACACCTTCGTGATCGTGTCCGGGGACAGCGATTTCTCGCCGCTGGTCTCGAAGCTGCGCGAGAACAACAAGCGCGTCATCGGCATCGGCGTGAAGAACAGCAGCAGCCACCTGCTGATCAGCAACTGCGACGAGTTCATCTTCTACGACGACATCTACCGCCAGGCCGTGGGCCAGCTGAGCAAGAACGTGGGCAACGTGCCCGCCGACAAGCGCGCGCTGTTCGACTTCCTGGTGCAGACCGCCCAGGGCCTGCTGCAGGAGAGCCGGGGCGTGCTCTACTCGTCCCTGATCAAGGACACCATGACCCGCAAGCAGCCCGACTTCAACGAGCGGGCCTACGGCTACGCCAACTTCGGCGAGCTGCTGGAGGACGCCCGCAACCTGGGCCTGTTGAAGGTGGAGCGGGACGCCCGCGCCGGCGGCACCTGGGTGGTGCAGGGGCTGGGCGAGGGCCTGACCGCGGCTGCGGGCGAGGCGGCGGCCGACGCCAACGGCAAGAGCCGCGGTGGGCGCCGCCGCCGCCGCTCCGGACGCGGCCGGGAGACCGAGGGCGGCAAGGCCGCCACGCCGGCTGAGCAGGCCGACTCCGGGTCCAGGGCCGGGACCGACGCGCCGGCCGCGGCAACCGCCGCGCAGGACGGCAAGGGGCCCCAGGATTCCAGGGCCGCCGCGCCGGCCGCGGCCGACCAGGCCGGAACGCCGGCCGGGACGACCCGCAAGAGCAGCCGGGGCAAGCGGAGCCGGAAGAAGACCGCCACCAAGGCGGAGCCGGCCGCCGCGGACCGGACGGATGCGGTCCCGCCGGCCAAGACGGCCGAGACGCCGCCGGCGGCCGAGGGCGCGGGCACCGCGGCGAAGCCCACCGGCAGGCGGACGACCAGCAAGGCCTCGACCAAGAAGACGGCCAAGAAGACGGCCAAGAAGACCACCAAGACGGAGACGGCCGCCAAGACGACGAAGAAGGCCGCCACCGGCGGCGACGCCGGCAAGAAGACGGCGAAGAAGACGACCCGGCGCCGCCCCGCGAAGAAGACCGGCAGCGGTGGGGGCGGGGACAAGCCGTCCGGTTCCTGAACGGTTCCGCGTGCGCGAGCGCGGGAGGGCCCCACGGGGGGCCCTCGTTTCATCCGGCCCGGGATTTGGTCTCAATCGCGCCCGTCGGCGGCCGATGAGCGGGGGTGACGGCCGCCGCGCCGGGTCACGGGGACCCGCGCCGCCCGGTCGCGCCGCGGGAGACACGGTCATGAGCCAGCCCACACTCGACACCACCGGCGTCCTGGATCTGACGGCCGCCCTGGCCCAGATGGACGGCGACGCCGAACTGCTGCAGGAGATCGTCGGCATCTTCCTGGAGACCGGCCCGGAGCAGCTGGAGGCCATCGCCGGCGCGCTGGACGCGCGCGACGTTGCCCAGGTGGGCCTGGTGGCCCACGGCATGAAGGGCGGAGCCTCCAATTTCTGCGCCGGCCGCTTCGTGGCCGCGGCCCGTGAGCTCGAGCTGGCGGCCAGGGGCGGCTCGCTGGCCGGGGCGGCGGACCTGCTGGCCCGCATGCGCGCCGAGTTCGCCGAGCTGCAGGAAGTCGCTGCCGCCGTGGATTGGACCGAGGTGCACGGCGCCGGGCGCGAT
>JBHEPC010000019.1:0-6273 GCA_046260475.1 Candidatus Krumholzibacteriia bacterium
ATCCAGATGTCGTAGGAGCCCAGCTGCTCGTCCACCTTGGACATGGCGATGCGCGCGCCGTCGGGCGAGACGCTGAAGCCCAGCAGGCCCGGCACCCGGTCGACCACGACCTCGCGTTGCTGGTCGTCGACCCAGGCCAACCGCGAGACGCCCATGGCGCTGCCCTGGCCCACGAAGCAGAGCACGCCCGCCTCGGTCAGGGCGAAGGCGCCGCAGTGGGCCGCCCCGATGGCCAGCACGTCCCCGACCAGGGGCCGCGGCGGCCCGTTGAACGCCAGCGCGCCGGGGTCGAAGGGGCGCGCCATGAGGACGCCCTCGTGCACGTAGGTCAGGTGGCCGGCGGCGTAACGCGCCCCGGTCTGGGCCGGCATCAGCTCCTTGTCCAGGCTGCCGTCGATGGACCCCACCCGCAGGCTGGCGTCGGCGGTGTTGGCGCCGCCGGCGGCCGCCCGCTGCCAGGCCAGGTAGATGAAGTGCTTCCCGTCGGGCAACCACTCGGGGAAGCGGTGGGAGCGGAAGCGCTCGTCCTGGTCCGGATCGGTGACGGCCACCGGCTCGCCGCCGGCGGCGTCGACCATGAAGATCCCGGCCGAGTGGCTGGGGGTGTAGAGGATCAGGTTGCCGGCGCCCCAGCTGCCGCCCTTGGCGTTCTCGGTGTCGCAGACCGGCACCACCGGACCGCCGCCGGCCACGTCGACGGTGTTCAGCTTGCCCGAGGCGAAGTAGCCCACGCGGCGGCTGTCCGGGCTCCAGAACGGGTAGGCGGCGCCCGCGGTGCCGGGGATCAGCTTCACCGCCTCGCCGTCGAGGGCGCGCACGCCCAGGGTGACCGCGCCCGAGGTGTCCTGCACCACGAACGCCAGCCGCCGGCCGTCGGGGGAGACCACCGGCGGGCCCGGGTTGCCGGGGTTCAGGTACAGGCCCTGCCCTGCGTCCAGCATCACCGTGGCGCGCACCAGGCGGGGCGGCGCCGGCCGGGGCCCGAGGCTGCCGCTGAGGCCCAACCAGCCCACGACCAGGGCCGCGAGCACCGCCGCCAGGGCCACCGCCAGGGGCAGGCGTGTGCGCAGGCCGACGGCCGGCGCGGCCGCGGGCGGGCCCAAAAGCTCGGTGCGCATGCTCATCATGGACGAGCTCGTGCCCTCCAGGGCGATGCGCGCCTCGCCGATGTCCCGCAGGCGCAGCTGGGGATCCTTCTCCAGGCAGCGCCGGCACAGCTGCGCGAGCACCGGCGGCGTGTCGGCGGGAATCAGCCGCCAGTCCGGATCCTTGCGCAGCACCGCGGCCAGGGTGTCGCTGGCGGTCTCGCCCGCGAACAGGCGCTGGCCGGTGAGCATCTCGAAGACGACGACGCCGAAGGCCCAGATGTCGGCGCGCCGGTCCACGGCGTAGCCGCGGGTCTGCTCGGGGCTCATGTAGGCGGCGGTGCCCAGCACCGCGCCCACGCCCGTCAGGTCGCGGGTGCGGGTGACGGTGTCGTCCACCGCCGCGGCCGTGGTGCTGCTGGCGCCGCGGGGTCCCTCCAGGGCCCGCGCCAGGCCGAAGTCCAGGATCTTCACGCGGCCGCCCTGGGCCACCTTGATGTTGGCGGGCTTCAGGTCGCGGTGCACCACGCCCTGCTCGTGGGCGTACTCCAGGCCGGCGGCCAGCTGGGCGGCGATCCGCTGCACCTCGTCCGGCGGCAGGGCGCCGCCGCCCAGGCGCACGGCCAGGTCGTCACCCTCGGCCAGCTCCATCACCAGCACGGGGTGGCCCTCCAGCTCCTCGAGCCCGTAGATGGCGGCGATGTTCTGGTGCTGCAGGGCCGCCAGCAGGCGTGCCTCGCGCTGGAAGCGGGACAGGCGCTCCTGGTCCCCGGCGAACTCCGGAGGCAGGATCTTCAGGGCCACGTCCCGGTCCAGGCGCGTGTCCCGTGCGCGGTAGACCTCGCCCATGCCCCCGCGCCCCAGGGACCCGGTCACCTCGTACGGACCGATCTGCTCGCCGATCATGGCCGCCTCTTCGTCGGGTAATGAATACGGAGAATTGACCGCCATATTCTACCGGAATGGTTGGGTATTGGCAACGGCGCGGCGGCAAAAGAGTTGGGAGGCCTCGTCACGGCAGGGTCGCGCGCAGGATGAGCCCCACCATCACCAGGCCCAGCATGTGCTTGACGAGGATCGCCAGCAGGCGCCCCAGGAAGGCGTGGCCGCCGACGCGCAGGCTGGGCTCCAGGTGCGCGCGGGCCCGGTACTCCCCCAGCACGGCGCCGCCGAAGGCGCCCACGAAGCTGCCCAGGATGGCGCCGACCACCGGCACCACGCCGTTGCCCACCGCGGCCCCCAGCAGGCCGCCGGCAAAGGCGCCGATCACCCCGTGGCGGGTGGCGCCCTTGCGGGCCACCCAGAAGGTGCCCACCACGAACTCGATCCCCTCGCCCAGCAGGGCGATCCCCAGCAGCACCGCCAGCAGCGGCCAGCCGATGGGGTCGAAGCCCGTGACCAGGGCGTGCAGGAGGGCCAGCCCCAGGACGATGAAGTTGCCGCCCAGGCCCAGGTAGACGAACAGCGAGGCGACCACCAGCAGCAGCGCCCACAGCACGTACCCCGACCACTGGCCGATGCCCGCCAGCACGTCCACCGTCAGTGGTCCCCGGAGAAGCGCTTCTCCCCCGCGGCCACCGGGAACGGCAGCGTGTTCTCCCGGGGCGGCAGGGTGCAGTTCCAGCGCTCGGCGTCGTAGTCGCAGTAGGGGTTGTAGGCGTAGTTGAAGTCCAGGTCCACGGTGCCGTCGGGGGCGGGATCCAGGTCCAGGTAACGCCCGCCCTGGTAGGTCTCGGTGCGGTTGGTCTCGTCGTAAAAGGGCAGCCACAGGGACTCGCCGCCGCCGCCCGCGTAGACGGTCAGGGTGTGGTTGCGCCCCTCGTGGCGGAAGGTGACGGTGCCGGCCACGGTGTACGGCACCGGCTCGCCCCGGCCCTTGGCCAGGCGCACCGTGTCGGCCGTGGCGGCAGGCGTCAGGGGCACGCGGAAGCGCAGCGTGGGCTCGGGGAAGTAGTAGTTCAGGCCCTCGAAGCCCTCGCGCCGGTCCACGGCCAGGGGCGTGGTGGCCGGCTGGGCGAAGGCCTCGTTCTTTTCGATGCGCATCTCGACCAGGGCGATCTCCCAGCGCTCGTGCTCGGCCGGCGCCATGGCCAGCGGGCCGGGGGCCTCGGGCTCGCCGGCGCAGCCGGCCAGGCAACCGGCGCACACCAGGACGAGCATCGGGACGCGGAGGGACGGGTGGCGGGGCATGGCGGTGTCCTTTGGCGTTGGCGTTGGCGTTGGCGACGGGGGCGACGGGCGCCGCCGCGGATGATAGCATCTGCGGCTGCAGGTTTCAAAACCCCTCTCCTTTGGTTACCATGGGCCGGCCCCGCACCACCTTGACCCGGAGTCGACGTGACGCACCATCCCGCCAGCGCCGCCAGCGCCGCCACCCCCGCCGCCACGGCTGCACCGCACGCCGCCGCGGCCACCCTACGGGACGACCTGCCCGTGCTCGTGGCCGTGGCCCTGGCGGCCGTCCTGGGCCGCCTGCCCGCGCTGGGCGCCTGGTGGGCCCTGGACGACTGGGGACTGCTGGCCCGGGCGGCGGGCCAGCTGGGGACCGAGGCCGGGGTGCCCGCCCGCTGGGTCAGCCAGCACCTGTGGTGGCGACTGACCTGGCCGGTGTTCGGGCTGGACGCCGACGCCCAGACGGTGCTGCGCATCGCCCTGCACGCCGGCGCGGCCCTGCTGGTGGTGAGGCTGGCGGCGCGCGCGCGCCTGCAGCCGGTGGCGCGGCTGCTGGCGGGGCTGATGTTCGCCGCCACGCCGCTGGCCTTCACGCCCCTGTACTGGGCGGCCGGCGTGCAGGAGCTGCTGGCGGCCGCCGGGGCCCTGGGCGCAGTGCTGGCCTTCACCGCGGGCCGGCGCGGGCCGCTGTTCGCCGCGGCGCTGCTGGGGCTGGGGGCCATCGCCGCCAAGGAGTCGGCGCTGGGGCTGCCCGTGCTCCTGGCCGCCATCCTGGCGGGCGAACCGGCGGGGGTCCGCCCCCGGGCCGATCGACCCCTGGCCTGGGCGCTGGTGCTGTTCCTGGCCCTGGCCGCGGTGCTGGAGGCCGCGCTGGTCCTGTCCCACTTCGCCACCGGCGGCGACGATCCCTACCGGCTGGGCGGGGTGGCCACGGTGCTGGGCAACCTGGGCGTCTTCGGGTTCTGGCTGGCCTCGCCCGGCCCGATCTTCGCCAGCGAGCTGAACTGGTTCATGATCGGCGGCGGCGGCGCCCTGTTCTTGCTGTGGGCAGCCTGGGCCGCCTGGTCCTGGCGCCGCGGCCGGCGCCTGCCGGCGGCCACGCTGCTGGCCTGCCTGCTGGTGCTGGCCCCGGCGCTCCCGCTGCAGCAGCAGATCAAGCCGTATCTGGCGTACCTGGCGGCGGCCGCCGGCGCCCTGGCCGTGGGTTCGCTGCTGCCCCGGGGGCTGACCCTGCGACCGGCGATCCTGCTGGCGGCGGTGGCGCTGGTGGTCATCGGCAGCTTCGCCGGCATGCGCGTGCGCATGGCCAACCGCAACGAACTGGGCTTCCCCGCCGATCCGGTGGTGCGGGCGACGGCCCTGTCCTGGCAGACGGCCCGGGTGCTGACCAGCCTGCCCTGGCGGGCCGACGAGACGCCGCCCCACCCGGTGGTGCTGCTGCAGGTGCCTGTGGACGCCGCGGCCACCCGCCGCGCCGCCGAACTGGGCGAGCGCTTCGTCGCCGAAAGCGAACTGCAGCGGGCCCTGGGCGGCACGCTGGGTCCGAACCTGGCCGGCCAGGGGCGGCTGCGCGTGACCTGGGCCAACGGCCTGCTGGCTGTCCCCCGCGACGCGCTGGTGCTGTGCGAGGCAGGCGACGGCTTCCGCGTGTGGGGCCGCACGCCCAACGCGCTGCTCTACGCCGCGCTGACGGACGTGGGCCTGGGCCACTTCGAGCGGGCGCGGCGCCACCTGGTGCGGGCGGCCGCCCTGGGCGACGCGACCATCACCTTCCTGTACGACTCGGGCCAGATGGTGGTCCCCCTGCCCCTGGTCGTGCAACAGAAGGAAGCCTTCGTGGACTGGACCGTCGACCGCCTGGGCAGCGACCTCTCGGCCCAGGAGGTGAGCGGCCTGCAGGAGATGTTCTTCAACCTGCTGAGCAAGGCCACCGGCCGGCCCGTCGCGGCGCTGACCGCCGGCAGCCGTTCCCTTGGACCGGGGCGCCGCGCCCCGGCCGACACCACCGGCACCGGCCGCTGACCGCGGCCGTGCCGCCCGACCGGGAGGACCCATGGACATCGTGACGGACCTGCTGGGACGCCCCGCCGGCCCCTGGACCTGGGGCCAGCTGTTGCTGGCCTTCGCCTTCATCGTCGGCGCGCTGGTGGTGCGCGCCGTGGTCAACGGGGTCATCCGCGGGCGCCTGCAGCGGCTGGCCGCGCGCACCGCGACCGAGGCCGACGACAAGCTGACCGAGGCCCTGATCAGCCCCCTGTCCCTGGTGCTGCCGGTGGCGGGGGTCTACGGCGCCGTGCACGTGCTGCTGGCGGTGCAGGAGCAGTGGCGGGCGAACGCCGACGCCACCTTCCGGGTGCTGACCATTGCGCTGCTGGCCTGGACGGCCTTCCGCATCGCCGACGCCCTGGCGGTGTTCCTGACCGAGCTGACCGCGCGCACCGAGTCGCGCATGGACGATCACCTGGTGCCGCTGGTGCGCAAGGCCGCCAAGACGTTCACGGTGGTGCTGGCGTTCATCCTCGTCGCCCAGAACCTGGGCTACTCGGTGTCGGGCCTGCTGGCGGGCCTGGGCATCGGCGGCCTCGCGCTGGCCATGGCGGCCAAGGACACCCTGGCCAACCTCTTCGGTTCGATCATGATCCTGGTGGACCGGCCCTTCCGCGTCGGCGACTGGGTCACCTTCGACGGCGGCGACGGCGTGGTCGAGGAGATCGGCCTGCGCTCGACCCGGGTGCGCACCTTCGCCAAGACGGTGGTCTCGATCCCGAACCAGGCCCTGGCCAACGCCACGATCGAGAACCACTCGCTGATGCCCAAGCGGCGCATCAAGTTCACCCTGGGCGTGACCTACGATGCGTCCGCCGGGCAGATGCGCACCCTCGTCGAACGCATCGAGGGCTACCTGCGCGGCCACGAGGAGATCGACCAGGAGTTCATGCTGGTCAAGTTCACCGAGTTCGGGGCCTCGAGCCTGGACGTGTTCGTCTACTGCTTCACCCGGACGACGGACTGGACG
>JBHEPC010000158.1:0-2811 GCA_046260475.1 Candidatus Krumholzibacteriia bacterium
CAGGATCAGCACGAAAAGGATGCCGGCTTCGAAGAAGCGGAGCTTGCGCTCCTGCTGGGGGGTGAGGTCCTGGTTCTGCATGGTTCTCTCCTTCATCCCTGGTGGCCGGCGGCGGGTCCGTTCCGCCGCCCTTGCGGTGGCATGTGCCGGAGGATTCGCAAGACCGCGTCCAGGATCAACGGCAGGGTCAGAAGCATTGCAACGTGCTGTAAAATAGCGATTTGTATATTCGAGGGGCATGAGCCTGGCGGCGGTGTTGTGTCCGCCGGGACACGTCCGGTCGTGGCGAGGCGCACACGGCGGCCGCGCGCCGCGAGAGCGGATCATCGCCCTCCCCCGGGAAGGCTCTTGCACCCGACCATGAATTGCGGCATCTTGAAATTGGGGCTTCAGAATTCAACTGCATCGCAAATCGGGTGCGCGCGAAGGAGTTGTTGCAACTCAAGAAGCGCGGTGGGCCCCCTCGTGGGTCCCGGAGTCGTTCCCGGCGTGAGGCGGTACGATGGGATCGCTCGTCGGTCAAACGGTGTCCCATTACCGGGTGCTGGCCAAGCTCGGGGCCGGTGCCAGCGGTGAGGTCTACAAGGCGGAACACCTGTCGCTCGGCATTCCGGTGGCCGTCAAATTCATCCATCCGCGGAACCTGGAGGACCCGCATACGCGGGTGCGATTCGCCCGCGAGGCGAGGGCCGCCGCCATCCTCGACCACGCCTCGATCTGCAAGGTCTTCGATTACGTCGAATCCGACGCCTGCACGTTCATCGTCATGGATTTCATCGACGGAGTCACTTTGCGCGGCATGATCGAGCGGGGACCGCTGCCGCTCGTGGACGCGGTGGCGATCGCCGTCCAGGTGGCCGAGGGCCTGCAGCAGGCGCACGGCCACGGTCTGGTCCACCGCGATCTCAAACCCGCCAACGTGATGATCACCTGCCCGCCGGCGGAGCCGCCGCGGGCCAGGATCCTGGACTTCGGCGTGGTGTGCAACGCCGCGGAGCAGGGGCTGACGCAGACCGGCGCGGTCGTCGGCACCGCCGGTTACATGGCGCCCGAACAGGCCCTCGGCCGGCCGGTGGATCCGCGGACGGACCTGTGGGCACTGGGCGTGTGCCTCTATGAGATGGTCACGGGTCGGACTCCGTTCGCCGGGGCGTACAGGTTGGCCGTCCAGTACGCCGTCGTCCACGCGCAGCCGCCGGCACTGGGGATGCTGCGACCCGAGGCGCCGCCGGAACTGAGGCGGATCATCAACAAGGCCCTCAACAAGGCTCCCGCAGGCCGCTACCAGGATGCCGCGGAAATGCTCGCGGACCTGCGCGCCCTGCAGCGCGACCTGGCGGTGGGAAGCCCGCGGTTTGCCGCCTGGGTGTGGACCTACCGCAACCGGTTGGCCCTGGGTGTGGGCGCGGTCGCGGCGCTGGCTTTGCTGCTGGCCCTGGCCGGCACCGTGTGGCGGCCGCAGCCGGCGGACAATCCTTTCGCCCGCGGGCGGACCCGGCAGCTCACCTACGGGTCCGGTTGCGAGGCCGAGCCGAGCCTGTCTCCGGAGGGCAAGTTCCTGGCCTTCACGGCCGGCCCGGCCGGCAACCGGGACGTGTGGTGGCTCGGGCTGGCCGGCGGCGATCCCGTGCGCGTGACGGACGATCCGGCCGATGACCGCGACCCGGCCTGGCTGGCCGACGGCAGCGGCATCGTCTTCTGCTCGCTGCGCGGTGGCCGTGCCGCCGTCTGGCAGACGGATCTGACCGGACGGGCGACCCGGCTGCTGGTCGAGGATGCCGACCAACCGGCCCTGTCCCCGGACGGCACGCGGATCGCCTTCACGCGGGCCGACGCGGCCGGCAACGCGCGCATCGCCGTGGCTCCATTGGCCGATCCGGACGCCGCCGTCCTGGTGACCGGCGACCGGGACGGCTACTGGGACCACCAGCACCCGACCTGGTCCCCGGACAGCCGCTCGATCTGCTACGCGGACTTCCACAACCTGTGGGAGGTGCCGGCCGCGGGCGGGCAGGCCCGGCAGCTGACGACGGACAACGGCTGGAATCGTTTCCCGGTCTACACGCCGGACGGGCGCGGGATCTGCTTCGAGTCCCTGCGCGATGCGACCGCTTCCCTGTGGCGGCTGGAGGTCGCCGACGGCCGGCAGGACCGGCTGACGCCCGGCAGCGGGCACGAAGGCCACCCGAGCCTGGACCGTTCCGGCACCAGGCTGGTCTACACGACGTCGCACCGTGACGACGACGTCGTGGTCGCCGACCGCCGCACGGGCGCGACCGCCACCATCGGGGCGGCGACGCGGGAGTTCCAGCCCGCCATCTCCGGCGACGGCACCCTGCTGGCCTACGTCTCGCCGCGCTGGGGCCGCTTCGGCCAGATGTGGTTGCAGCAGCTGCGGGACGGCCGGCCGCTGGGTGAGCCGGTCCGGCTGGTCGCCGGTGAACACTCCGTCGCCTTCCCGACCATCTCGCCCGACCTCCGCTGGATCGCCTACTACCAGATCCGCCGGGAGACCCGCTCCCGCAACCTCTGGATCGTGCCGATCGAGCCTGGCCGCCCGCAGGAGGTCACCACGAACGCCGGTGCCGATATCCACCCGGCCTGGTCGCCGGACGGCCGCCGCCTGGCCTACTCCTCCGAACGGGAGGGGACGCCGGCGATCCACACCATCGCCGTGGCCGAGGGCCGGGCGGCCGGCGACCCGGTCCGGGTCACGCCGCCGGGGTTGCCGGCCCAGTATCCCTGCTGGTCACCCGACGGCATGGTCATCGCCTTCCAGGGACGGGCCAACCAGATCCCGGACGTCTGGGT